>JBLNFG010000403.1:0-4702 GCA_050263495.1 Myxococcales bacterium
ATTCCCGAGTATGTCGCGCGCGTCGAAATCATCAATCCGTTCCAGCAAGGCGACGGCGCGACAATTTGCTTTCCGCGCAGTGGATTCTTGGTCGAAGACTGCACCGTCGACCGAGAGCAACGAAACTTCGTAGACTACTTGGAGCAAGTCAAGGCGGACGCGCGCTGGCCTCTCGTGACCAACTGCGCGGGCGCGCAGCTCAACGTGAGCATTTCAGGGGTGGACAAGGTGAAGCGCCAAGTCCTTTTGTATGCCCCGGTTGTCGCGGGAGTGGAGTATCGCCTCGCCGCTCCGGTCTTGGATCTCGCCGGTTACTTCGGCAAAGAGTTTGCAGCTCGCCACATTGATCCGGTGTTCTCCTGCAACTGCTACCTCAATTACCGCTATGCCCAGCTCCAAGGCAAACGGACAGGCAACGCGATGGGTCCCTTCACGTTTGGGGAAATCGCGTATGTTCAGTTGAATCAGACGCTCGTGTACGTCACCTTCGACCCCGCCAGCCATGAGACGTCGTAAGCATGGATCAGGTCCGGCGCTGACCGGACCTGATGCCTCACACGTCAACCAAAGGCTTTGACCGCGTCGATCAACGCTTGAATGTTCGCGCTCGGTGCCCCTGGCGGCATCCCTCCGGCACATGAAGCGATCAGCCGCGTTCGATCCGTCACTGCGCTCAACAAGTCCGTGGTGCACTTGCGGACTTCTTCGGGTGTGCCTTGAGCGAGTACATCCCGTGGCGGCACGTTCCCAAGCAGCGCAATTTTGTGCTGAGTCCAAGCCGCCATATCATTGATGGTGTGCTGAATCCCGAAATTCAGCAGGTTGATACCGACCTCTGGCAGGTACGGCGCTGCTACCTTGCACGGAGCATCGTTGTGGAAGAACTTCACTGAAACGTCGAGATCGAAGACTTTCTTCAGGTAGGGCAGAGCGAACGCCTGAAAATCGTTCTTACCCACGAAGCCAACCAGATCGTCCAAAACCAAGATGCCATCGATGGTCGGAATCGCCTCGCGTTGGTAGCGAATCCAATCCACGAGAAACTCGCTGATAAGGCCGAGCAGTTGATGCATGCGTTGCGGATCGGTTTTGATCGCCGTCAGGAACTCCGTCGTGCCCATCAAGAACGACGCGATGTTCAGCGGCCCTCGCGCTACCGCAAAACGAATCTTATAACCGCTCTTCTCGATCTCTGCTCGATGGTGGCATAGACGTTTAACGACGAACGGCAGCAGGCCGTCCGTGCGCGGGTTCGGACGCTCCAGCCTGTCTACGTCTTCGACACTGTGCAAGATCCGCTTGGCAAACGGGAACTCGTTCTCCGTCCACATGCTGACCGCACCGAACGCCGAAGGCTCGGTACACATGCCAAACTCAGACCAAAATCCCGGTAGAAACCAGGCGTCGGGAAAAGCAGCGTGGGCCTTCTGATGGCATTCGAGCCAGAGCCGCTCGCTCGTGAAGTAATCCAGAATGGTGTGTCCAGCCCAATTGGGCAGCCACGGGCTGTCGATGATGAATCCGCAAGGTAACGGGTTTAGCCGCTCCCCGCGAACCACTGCCAAGAGAGCTTCCCACTGTGCGTCTTTCATACTTCGATCCTTTGGGCTACAACCGTCGTTGCAGAGAGTTCAGTCGCTTAGCGATCCTCAGTCTGAGAAAGTCGTTACGGATGAGTCCTGTTTCGCTCCCACTCGTCGCCGACAGGGCATGGCGCGAACGTGTCCTTCGGACAGGGAGCATCCCCGATTACCTGGCTTTTTTGCTCGGTTTCGTCGCGTTACGAAGGCAACCTTTGCGCAATCGCTCGAATGAAGGCCGGACTCGTGCCACAGCAGCCGCCGACGAAGTTTGCGCCTTTGGCAGCGAGCTCTAGCGCACCAGTCGCGAACTGATCGGGCGTAATGGCATAGGTAGCGCGGCCATCTACCAGCTGGGGTAGACCGGCATTAGCCTTGAACCAGAGCGGAAGCGGAGTGGCTGCGCGCAGCCGTTCACAGATTGGGATGTACGCCTCGACACCGCGGCCGCAATTCGCACCAATAATGTCAGCCCCGCCGTCAGTAAGCCGCTTAACGGCCTGCTCCGGAGTGACTCCCATGGCCGAGCGATCCTTCTTTGCTCCGGAATCGAACACCATGCAGCATGCTGCCGAAAGGCCGCATTTTTTGGCCGCACTTAGCGCTATCGAGAGCTCCTCGAGATCCGTGAAGGTTTCGAGCACGACGGCCTCCACTCCGCCCTCTGCAAGCGCGCTCAACTGCTCCTCGAACGCGGCGCGAAGCTCTGCCTCCGAGATGTCGCCCATCGCGAATAGCTTTCCCGTAGGTCCAACCGAAGCGAACACCTTGGCGCGCCCCGCCGCAGCACGCAACGAGATCTCTGCTCCGGCGCGGTTGATGGCCCGCACGTTGTCGGCTTGTCCGTGGCGCGTTAACGCCACCCTGCTGGCCCCAAAGGTGTTGGAGAGAATGATCTGACTTCCGGCATCCACGTAGCTTCGGGCGACGCTCTCGACACGCTCCGGATGAGCCAGGTTCCACACGTCGGGACAGGCGCCCGGGGCGAGCCCCAATGATTGCAACTCGGTCCCCCAAGCACCGTCGAGTAACACAGTTGAAGAGCGTAACAGAGAATGAACGTCCAACATGCTGGCTCCCCTATTTCTCACCGCAGCCGCGGTTACTTTCCGATGAGTTGACGCGCGACGGACACCGCCGCGGACGCATTCTCCGCGTACCCGTCAGCACCAATCGAGCTGGCAAACGCCTGTGTTACAGGTGCTCCACCGACCATGATCTTCATCTTGTCAACTCGCGGGCTGGACTTGAGAGCCGCGAGCGCGGTCTTCATCGCCGGCATGGTGGTCGTCAGGAGCGCGGACAAACCGACGATGTCAGCTTGGCGTTGCTCCGCGGCCGACACGAACTGGTCCGGCTTGACACTGACACCGAGATCGATGACTTCGAAGCCGCCCCCTTCCAACATGGCCGCGACGAGGTTCTTGCCGATATCGTGCAGATCGCCGTCGACGGTTCCGAGCACCACACGCCCAACTGGTTCGACGCCCTGCTTTGCGAGCAAGGGTCGCAGAATCTCGAATACGCCCTTCGTGGCGCGTGCAGCCATCAGGAGCTCTGGGACGAAATAGTCGCCTTGCTCGAAGAGCTCCCCCGCTTCGCGCATCGCCGGGGCGATGCACTGTGTCACGAGCGACATTGGCTCGGCACCGGCGGCCAACGCGGCATTCGCTGCGGAAACGGCGGCAGCTGCGTCACCGGTCAGTACGGCTTGCTGGAGATCGGATGCGGCGGTCATGCGTATTGCTTCACGGTCAATGGTCGAGAAAACGCGAGCGCGACAATAACAGGCGGCTCGCCGCATGCCTAGTGCCGCCAATCAGAAAGGTGTGAGTGGTGTGTTGGCGTGCAGAATGGAACAGGTTCTGGGGCCAGTGTGTTCCTGTACTCACTGTTGGTCCGATATCAATCGCGCGACGGCGGAGGCGACTTAGGTGCAAAAAAGTGACCAGCACCGATCTGCAACCGCTACCACTCTGTGCGTTCGCTCTGGCGAATGCTCACCGGCGCATCGCGCAGGTGACCAATTCGCAATGCTCACACGGCGAGGTCAAGGTCCCAAAACTGCCCTCCGGGGAAATTCCGAGCAGACCTGACACCGACTTGAGTGGTTGCATTAAGAGGGACTCAGTCAGTGAAACGCCAATTTCGCGAGCGCTCACCAATTGGAAGAGAGCCGTCTGCTCGGTTAGCCTCATGCCGCAATATCCTGGGCTGTACCGGGGGCTGATGGATCCGGGGCCGCCCATTCGTTGCTGCAGGTATTGAAATAGTGAGTGAGCGGTCGCTTCCGCTCCATAGGAACCCAAGGCGTCGAGCGCCCAAGCGGCCATAACGTCGCCCCGCTCGGAAGCGGCACGTGCTTGCTCGGTAATCTCGCTGCCCACCGTCACCACGAACGCGGCAACCCGTTCGGCGCGCTCCAAAAAGCTAGCCACCTTACCGTGAATGGATGCGTGTGCGAAAGCTATCTCGGGTCCGCCCCGCCGCAGCACTTCGTAGACTGAGTACGTTGCCCTGGGCCGGAGATACTCTTGACCGCGGTCCAGGATGCGCTCGATTTCCTTGGGCAGACAACGGTCCTTTGCCTTTGGGCCGTGATAGCCGAGGCTACGCATCAGTTCGCCTGGATTGGGGTCGAACCGGAACGGGTCCAAGACTTCGCTGCAAAGTGACGCGGCTGGGGAAGCGGCGGTTGCGAGTGCCACGACCTGAGCATAACGCGCCACTGCAAGACAATCCAAAGGGATTGGGGTGCACGGGGCCACGGGGCCCGGGCCATTGTGCGCAACGCCTGCGCCGCTTCGCTGGCATCTCCCAAATGGGGTTATCTGGTGTCGCCGATGAAGTGTCACCGTGGAAGTATCACGCATCCCGGCTGATCAGCTCGGATTCTCAGATCCTGCTAAGAAGCGCCCCAGTTGGTCCGCCAAAGCGTGAAGTCCGTACCGTCTATGTTCTGGAAAAAGTACTCAGAAGTCCGCTGGACGATCGTGGCTCTAGCGACGTTGTTGACGGTTCTTTGCATGGCCGTCGCGGTTCGCCGCGTCCCCGTGGAGTCGGATCTCACGGCGTCGCTCCCCGCCGGAGATCCGGTGCTCTCGAGTGGCCGCAAGCTGGTC
>JBLNFG010000404.1:0-6399 GCA_050263495.1 Myxococcales bacterium
GCTCCTCCCAAATCCGTGCTCGCTAAAGCTGCGCGCGGATGGGAGGAGCCGTAAAAACTCCGTGCATGTGCCGAGGCCCTGCGCCGGAGCCCCCGGATCTGCCCGCGCAACAGACTGGAAACGCAGGATATCAGCGACGCGAAGTCCGGGTCGGTGATGTATTTGTACTGGCAAGCGATCCGCTCGATGTCGCGGACACGAAAGTACAAGGCGTTGAATCGCATCCGGCTTAGGTTTCGACCAGCTAGCGCGACCTCCGAGTGCATTGCGTCTTACCGCAATTCTCTGTCCTGAACCGGGAGCTAGGCCAACGCTCACCGCGCCGGACACCTGTCAACTTGACAAGGCCATTCCACGCGCTATTTGTCTCGCTGTTCAGCGAATCTGAATAGCCATTCATCAATATTAATCAGGAATTTATGCGGACTAACGCATCACCAGCCAACATCGAGTTCACTCAGATTGAACTCCACATCGGCGAACTGATTCGTGGTTCACAGCGGTAGGTACGCATGGCGAAGCCTTCACCGAAGAGTCGACCCCAAGCCCTGCGGCAGGCGCTACAGGAACAAACCCGAGCCGCCTATCGCGAGGCGATTTTGGACGCGGCAGAGCAGGTGTTTCTGAAGGACGGGTTCCAGTCCTCGAAGATGGTCGATGTTGCAGAAGCGACCGGCGTCTCGGTCGGTACCCTTTACAATTATTTCGACAGCAAGGACGCGGTATTTCTCGCGCTCGCCGAGCGTCACCGGACCCGCTACTTCGGGATGCTCGAGCAGCCCTTCACTTCCGAGGATCCGATCGAGCAGCTTCATGAATTCATCGATCGCTCCCTTGGATTCGTCGAGAAAAATGGTGCCGTGTTCTCGATCTACCTGCGGAGTACCTCACCGTGGCTCGACGGGGCGGTGCCAACTACCCCGACCATGGATCCGGAGGAAGACAATCGCCGGTACACGGCGCAGCTCGCCAAGCTTTTTGCGGAAGGCATCAAGTGCGGTCGCCTACGTGATGACTTTTCCGTTGATGAACTCGTCTGGACGTTACACTCTCTGCTGCTCGCAGCTATTCTCGCGTGGGTCGGCTCCCCTAAACAGAAGGGCTTGGTCGCCCGCGGCCACTCGCTGGTTCAGTTGTTCCTGGAAGGAGCATCCCGAAAGTGACTCTCATACGTTGCCTATTACTAGCTACTTCGTTACCCGTCGTTATTGCGGGATGTAAGCGCTCTGAAGACGCCAATGCCCTGCCTCCTTCTGAGGGGCCAGGTGCAACGCCGCCACCTAGTGCACCCATCGTCGACAACAGCGAGACGCAAAGCACAGCGGACGAGCAAGTACTGCGCGCCACGGGGACGACCCAGGCGTTGAAACAAGCCGATCTGGGCCCCAAAGCTAGCGGCGTGCTGGCGGCAGTCCTGGTCGAAGAAGGGCAGAAGGTCAAGAAGGGTCAGCTGCTATTCCGTCTCGATGCCACGAATACCGCCCTTCAGGTCAAGCAGGCCGAAGCGGCACTTGCCTTCGCCCGAGTCAGTCAGACGCGCGCCGAACTAGACTATAACCGGATGAAGCCGCTGCTCGATCAGGGCGCAATTTCCCAGGCAAACTGGGACGCGGTGCGCATCGGCTACGACCAAGCTAAGGTTGGTGTTCAACAGGCTGAGGCGGCCGTCGCTTCGGCGCGGGCCTATGCGGCGGATACCAGTGTCGTCGCGCCGTTCGCTGGTGTGGTGGCCTCGAAGAAAAAGCAGGCAGGCGAGACCGTCACGATGATGCCCGCGACAACAGTCATCGTGCTCCAAGATCTATCCAAGATCGAGGTGCGCATCCGGTTAGCAGAAACCGCCCTGACCCGGATCAAAGCATCGGACCCGATGCAGGTGCGTTTCACCTCTCTGAATATGGAGAAGTCCGTGCCGATTGATCGCATCAACCCGAGCGTCGATCCGTTGAGCCGCACGGTTGAAGTCATTGGTGTATTGCCTAATGACGACGGAACACTCAAAGCCGGAATGCTGGTGGAAGTGACGTTCCCAACGGCCAAGCCCGTTGCGCCGGTTGCTGCAACTGCGGCCTCTGGCACCAAACTCACCGCAGCACCCAACCCATCGGGCCCTACTGCCAGTGCTTCACTGAAGCAGCCGAAGGCCGCTGAGGCCGCTCAATAGCCATGAACTTAGCCAACGTCAGTATCCGCCGTCCCGTGTTTGCCACGATGCTCATCGCGGTATTCATGGTGTTTGGCTTGCTCAGCTACAAAAAAGTCGGCGTCGACCTCAATCCAGACATCGACTTTCCCTATGTAACCGTCACCGTCGTCTATCCCGGCACGGATCCCGGTACGATGGAGCGCGATGTCGCAGAGAAGCTAGAGGAAGCCGTAAACTCCCTCGGCGGTATTCGCTCTCTTCGTTCGTACAATCTCGAGAGCACGACCATGATGGTCGTTGAGTTTGAGCTCGAGATCAACGGCGACCAAGCCGTGCAGGACGTGCGCGATCGTATCTCGCGCATTCAACGTGATCTGCCCCCCGAGGCAGAGGTACCCATCGTTCAGAAGATCGATATTGGTGCACAGCCGATCATCTACCTTGCGCTCTCCGGTGATATTGGGCCTCGCAAGTTGACCCACATTGCCGACAAGACGGTCAAGGAGCGCCTTCAGCGTATCCGTGGCATCGGCAACGTCGACATCGTGGGTGGCAGGGACCGCGAGATCCAAGTCTTCATTGATCCGGACAAGCTAAACGGTCTGGGACTGTCGGCGCAAGACGTCGCCCAAACGATCGCGTCACAGAATCTCGAGATCCCAGCCGGCTACTTCCAGACCGGCACACGGGAGCTCACGGTCAAGACCAAAGGGCAGCTGAAGACCGCCGACGATATCGCCAACATCATCTTGCCCGCACGCGGATCACGGCCGGGTGAACCGCCGCCCTTGACGCAACCCGTCGTGCGAGTCTCGGACGTGGCAAAGGTCGTGGACGGAGTCGAAGAGGCGCGTTCCGCTTCCACCTTTGACTCCAAGCCAACGGTAGCGCTGACGATCACACGGCAGTCCGGCGCCAATACGGTGCAGGTGGCCGAGAACGTCAGAGCCGCGGTCAAAGAGCTACAGCCAATCATCGCCAAGCAAGGGGCGTCTTTGGCAATAGCAACAGACAGCTCCACGTACATTAACCGCAGCATTCACGACGTGCAGTTCGACGTCGGCTTTGGCGCGCTCTTGGCCATTGTCGTCATCTTCCTATTTTTGGTCAATTTCCGGGCGACGTTCATCAGCGCGTTGGCGATCCCGACCAGCGTGGTGGCGACATTCGCATTCATCCATCTCATGAACTTCACCTTCAACACGATGACGATGCTGGCATTGTCGCTAGCCATCGGCGTGTTGATCGATGATGCGATCGTGGTGATGGAGAATATCCACCGACATCTCGAGGACGGAAAGTCTGCTGAAGACTCGGCCAGTGATGCGACGAGCGAGATCTTCCTCGCCGTGCTGTCGATGACGTCGACGATTCTCGCCGTGTTCGTCCCGGTTGCAGTCATGAAGGGCATCGTTGGTCGGTTCTTCATGCAATTTGGCATGACGGTTGCTTTCGCGGTCGCCATGAGCATGCTGGTCTCGTTCACTCTGACGCCGATGATGTCAGCGAAGCTGCTCACTGCCCACGATTCCGAGGGCGCACTTGCCAGATTCGTCGACCGCATTATGAGCTTCCTCGAACGCATCTACGGCAGGGCCATTGCGTGGGCGCTATCGAACCGGGCGCTAACGTTGGGGGCCGCGATTGTCGCCCTAATCGGATCCGGATTTCTGGTCACCAAGGTTCCGGTGGAGTTCTTTCCCAAGGAAGACAGAAGTCAATTCCAGGTCGCCGTGGAACTTCCGACGGGGACATCCCTGGAGACCACCTCGGAATTCGTTGGCAGAATTGCCGATGACATTCGAGCCCATGCGCCAGAAGTCGAACATACCTTGATGACGGTCGGCGGCGGCAATCAGGGCGAGATCAACAAGGGCTCGATTCAGGTCAACATGTTCCCGGTAAAGGAACGAAAGAAGCACGTTGGTCAGCACCAACTGATGGCCTGGCTCCGGGAACGCTACAAGAAAATGGCGCCCGCGATGATCAGCGTGTCCGAACTGAACATGATGGGTGGCGGCAATTCGCAACCAATCCAACTCTTGATTCAGGGCGACGATCTGGACGAACTTGGAAAAGTTTCCGAGAGCGTGATGGCGGAGCTCCGAAAGATCCCAGGGTTCGTGGACGTCGACACCTCGTCCCGCACAGGAAAGCCCGAGGTGGCGATCCACATCGATCGCGAACGCGCCGCTGCGCTCAACGTTCCAGTCGCCGTGATCGCTCAGGCCATCCGCATGTACATGGCGGGCGACGCGATCAGCGAGCTCAAAGAGGGAACGGACGCCTATGACATTATCGTGCAATTGCCGAAAAACGAGCGTGCTCGCATCGAGGCACTCTCGAGTATGCGCGTCCGTTCGACCACGGGAGAGCTCGTCGATCTCTCAAACTTGGTCACGGTGAATCGAGAGGTAGGACCAAACCGCATCGAACGCATGGACAGGCAGCGTCAGGTGACCGTCTTGGCAAACCTCGATGGGTTGGCTCTAGGCCCCGCACAAGAAGCGACCAGGGCGGTTGCCAATCGCCTGGTGCCGTCCAATATGAGCTACCGGTTCGAAGGCATGGGTCGCGTTATGACTGAATCCTTCGGCTATATGATCGAGGCGCTGCTGCTCGCGGTTGTGTTGGTCTACATGATCTTGGCGGCGCAGTTCAACAGCTTCATCCAACCGATTACGATCATGATTTCTCTGCCATTGAGCATTATCGGCGCCTTCGGGTTCCTGTATGCCTCGGGTATGACGCTCAGCATCATCGCGATGATCGGCATCATCATGCTCATGGGCCTGGTCACCAAGAACGCCATCTTGCTCGTAGACTTCGCGAACCAGGCTCGTGAAAAAGGCCTATCGGTGCGGGAAGCGTTGATTCAGGCCGGCGTTCTTCGCCTTCGCCCCATCCTCATGACCACGGTGGCGATGGTGTTCGGCATGTTGCCGGTGGCTCTGGCGCTCGGTGAAGGCGGCGAGTCACGCGCCCCCATGGCGGTCTGCGTGATTGGGGGGCTTATCACCTCGACACTGTTGACACTAATTGTCGTGCCTGTGGTCTACACACTAATGCAAGCGATGGTAGACAGCCGCCTCATGCGTTGGGTCGGCAAGAAGCTGTTCGCGCATCCCGATGCATCTCACCCCATCGCTCCCCATGCAGAAAGGAGCACCGCCTCGTGACTGCTAAGCTCTCTTCGGTTCTCACCATCATTTCCGGATTGACGGTTTCCACGTTCGTTGGTGCGCAACCTGCTGCGCCAGCGCCTGCTGCGCAGCCCAAGACTGCCGTTGCTCCAGTCGCGCAATCCGCACCGGCAGCAAGAGCCGCCGCCGTTGCTCCAGTCGCGCAACCCGCCCCCGCGGCGCGAGCCGCGGTTGCTCCAGTCGCGCAACCTGCTCCAGCGGTACAACAACGGCCCGGCGTTCCTGTCGCGCAACCCAACGCTGCTGCACCAAGACCCGCAATTGCTCCTAATGCCCAACCCAACGCCGCCGCACCACAGCCGAATGTAGCCGGTACGGCAGCGCAGACTGCGGGGGCACAGCCTGATCCGATGACGGCAACCGTAACAACGCGCGATGCCCCGAAGGGTCACAATCCGGTAATGGAAGCGTTCGCGCCGCAGCAGAACGGGCTTACGGCGAAGATGGTTGCCAAACGTGCGGTTGCCTCGAGCCACACCATCGAAGCAAAAAACGCGGAGCTCCGCGCAGCGGCAGCCAGGGTCGATTCCGCGATGTACCAGTTCCTGCCGCGAGTCGCGCTGAAGGCTTCCTATTCGCGATTGAGTCGGGTGAAGGTCGGGCTGGGAAGTGGCTATAGCCTGGGTGCGGCCACGACGGGGCCCTATGTAGTCTCTGATGGCCGTCTGGGCTACTACATGAATCATGACAACAACAACAATACGCCTGATGCTTTCATCGAAGTCAAAGGCGGGAACATCAGCTTTCCGATCATTGTCGACAACTACTCGCTGAGCGCGACGCTGTCCGTTCCTCTATCCGACTATGTCCTGCGCATGTCGGACAGCATCCAGGGAACGAAGAAGAACCAACAGGCATCCGAGCTGAACATCAAGGCCGAGCGCACGAAGGTCGAAGGCGATGCGCGCGTCGCGTTTTACAACTGGGCACGCGCAATCGGGCAGGTCGCAATCACCGAGAACTCCATTGAGCGCGTACGCGCCCGATTGAAAGACGTCGAAGCATCATTCACCGTCGGGATGGTCACCAAGACCGATCTATTGCGCCTCC
>JBLNFG010000405.1:0-4713 GCA_050263495.1 Myxococcales bacterium
GTATTTTCCGTGCCATGCGTTGAAAGCCTGACGGTCTTTTTGAACTGGACGCGTCACGCTCGGGCGAACAAACCTTAGTGAGCATTCTCCCGGCCGAAAAGAGCTGTTTGTGCCGTCAGCCTTGTAGGCAGGTGAACTGCAGACTCACCCGCACACCTAAGGAACGAGTCTAACCCCTGGTCAATTTCGTTCTTTTGGACCAGTTTGGGTCTCTGCCGTGACGTACTAAGCAACCCCTAGGGAACCTTGACCTACGCAGCAAAATTCACCGATGGTGCAGCCGGACTTGGGGCAGAGGTCCATGCGCTGCCCTACCCCGCAGATCCACAAACATTGGTGGCCGGGTTATGCCGACGCCATCCGGGGGCTGCGGCGGCATTTCATCAACGCTACGTCTCACGGATCAGCGGGATGCTTTATCGGTTGCTCGGCCCCGATCCGGAGCTGAGCGACGTGCTCCAAGACTGCTTCGTTCGAGTCTTGAGTTCGATTGAGCAGCTGCGTGACCCCGGCGCGTTGGATAGTTGGGTTTTG
The DNA here is from genome assembly GCA_050263495.1 of Myxococcales bacterium. Taxonomy (GTDB): domain Bacteria; phylum Myxococcota_A; class Polyangia; order Polyangiales; family Polyangiaceae; genus FEN-1139. The sequence continues at coordinate 535 of JBLNFG010000405.1, forward strand.
GGCGTCGCGGTACTGACTGCCAAAATTCACCTGCAACGGCGTCGCCGTCGCTCGTGGTTGCGGTTTGGCACGACCGAACAGGTACCGGAACCTGTCTTCGAGGGTGCAGAACCGAGTACGCGTGAAGCCCTGCAAGCTACGCATCGTGTGCTCGAACGGCTATCGGTGGATGAGCGGCTCGTATTCGTGCTTCGCCACAGCGAGCACATGACAGTCGCCGACATGTCGAGTCGGCTTGGGACCAGCGTTTCGACGGTAAAACGTCGATTGCTCCGTGCCGAACAGCGATTCTCGGCCTTGGCTCGAAAGGAGCCGGCATTGGAAACTTGGCTTGAACAGTCCAGCTTTGAGCGCGGGAGTCGAAATACTCCCGAGTCGGAAACCGAAGGAGGGCCGTCATGAGCTCACCTTCGTTCGATAGGGTCGGGGCACTCTGGTCAGAGTCGTTGCAGCAAGCACCGATTGATCCACAGCGTTCGCTCGTTCGTCTACTCGAGGCGGTCACCAAGCCGCCGGTATCCATCCGAAAACCAACGCCAACACGGTATTTTCTAGCCGCGGCATTGGCCCTGTCCGGGGTGGGTGCAGTCTTCGTTGGCTACCGTCAGTTCGCGCAAGGTCCCTCGATGGCCAGCGCGGTGAACGTCGTGCCTGGTGCATGGCTCGAGACCCGGCGCGATCAGAAGGTGCCAATGCGCTTCTCCGAGGGGAGCGAGGTCGTCGTCTCAGAAGCATCGCGCGTTCGCGTTGCCAGTGTCGATCCGCGTGGTGCCAGCGTCGTCGTCGAACGCGGGAGCCTGAAGGCTAACATCGTCCATCGTTCGGACACGAACTGGGCGTTCGCAGCCGGACCCTTCAACGTCCGTGTGACGGGAACCACCCTTCGCGTAGGGTGGCGCCCAGAGCAGAAGGAACTGAACCTGAGCGTGGACGAGGGCAGTGTCGTTGCGGAAGGTCCGTTGCTCGGTAACGGCCGCGTGGTTCGCAAGGGCGAATCCTGCAGGGTACAGCTCGCCCAGGCTCGCGTGGAGTGCAGTGGTAGTTCCAAGTCAGAGGCCGCTCAAGGTTTGGCTTCCGCTGCGAAAGATCCCGAACCAGCAGCGCAAGCTTCGGCACAAGAAGACGTCAATCGCCTCCCGCTCGTGACGCAAGAGGAAGTGAACACGGAAGCAGCCGCAAGTAAGCCGCCCACGCACGTGTTCCGTCATTTGGATCAGATGCGGGAACTCGAGCGAGCGGGAAAGTACTCTGAGGCGCTGAAGGCGGCAGAGGGGCAGGGGTTCGACCGCCTACTGCACAGCGGCACGGCCGAAGACCTGTTCTGTCTCGCCCGGCTCGGGCGCTACCAGAAACGCCCAGATCTGTCTTACACGGCGCTCACCCGTATCCGTGACCGCTTCGGCAAGACCAAAGAAGCTGCGGTAGCGGCGTTTTTGCTCGGTCGACAATCCCCGCCCGCTGAGGGCGCTCGCTGGTTCTCGACTTACCTCGCGGAGCAACCCCACGGCTCGCTCGCTCGTGAGGCGTCGGGGCGTTTAGTGGAGTCACTCCACCGAGCAGGGCAGTTTTCCGCCGCCCAAGCTGCAGCACGTAACTACTTGGCTGCATATCCGGCTGGACCGCACGCTGGTTTTGCGAAAAGCTTGCTCGCGAACCCATGAAGCGTCTCTTCCGGTGGGCGTCGGCCCTTCGGGTGTTCGAAATCGTTTGGATCGCGAGTCTGTGCTCAGCACAAGCGGCTCAGCGCGCCCGCGTGGTCCTCATCACGGCGGATCGCGAGAGTGCGACGGCGCGACGCTTCATCAAAGAACTGAACACGCTGGACGTCGATGTCGTCACCGTATTGACGGACGAGTCAGCACCGAGCATTCGTAAGGAGCTCGAACGCGTTGCCGCAGAGCAGCGCGCCTTTGCCGCGGTGCGGATCGTTCCTACCGGTACTGAAGCAGAGGTTTGGGTCGCGGACCGCGTCACCGGCAAGACCCTCGTGCGCGAAGTGATCAGTGGAGCCAACCAAGGACAGTTCGACGAAGCCGTCACTCTCGGCGCTGTCGAACTGCTGCGCGCCAGTTTGCTCGAAGTGGCAACGGACACTGAACTCAAGGGAGACGTGGCTCCTCCGGCCGCGGCGAAGAAGCTGTTGCCGGCGCCCAAACCACCAACTCCTACGCCAACCAGGGCTGCCGCAGTCACGAAACCACTCCCACCGGCGCAGAACGCTCTGGCGCTGTTCAGCGTTGGTCCAGCGTGGGACATCGGTATCAACCACCTGAGCGCGTCCCAATCGTTGGAGTTCGATCTCAAAGTGGTCGCGCCGTCGGGTTGGGGTGGCGAGGTGTTGTATCGGAGCCCGTTCACCGGGCAGGAGCTCAGCCGCGCGGAGGGCAGTGCCACCCTTCACGCGCAACACCTTGCATTCATGGGGTGCTACTCGTCGACGCACGGCGCGTGGTCCCCCGCGCTCGGTCTAGGGTTGGGTGCCGCGGCAATCACCTCGACCGGGCAAGTCGTCGATCCGAAGATGGTTGCACGCGAAGAGCAGCGCGTGCGATGGCTGGCCTTTACCAGAGCAGGCATTGGCTATCGTGCATTGCCCTTCCTCGGGGTGCGGGTCGACGCGAACTTTGGCTACGCCACAACTCCGCTCACCGTCCGCGTCGCGAGCCGTGAGGCGGCGGAATACGGCCGTCCCTTTGCTTCCGTGGGTGCCAGTTTCGAGCTCCGACTGCCGGTGGGAGCCGTTCCGTAAGGCTTACATCCCTCGTCCCAGCAATCGACAAAGCTATTTTCGAAAGCCGAGGCGAGAAACCATGGGGCGTGAGCCCTAGAGTCCCGAGCAGGCGTTCCCTATCAACACTTCGATCGCAGGCGCGCCCGAATGGGTTCGAGCTCCTGGTCGAAGGCACGCAGCAATCGTGGCGAGAACAATCGCGCCACCTCGAACCCCTGTCGCTCGAGAACCGAATCTCGGAACAGGTCCCATTCAACGGGATTGGAGGCGCGCGCGTACCCTGGGAGGTCGCACAGGACGACCAAACTCTGGCCGGTGGAGTTGCTCAGCAGGAGATCCCCGCCGAGGCCGGCGCTACCCCAAGGTGCGCGTACCGTGAAGCCGTCTTTCCCGAAAGCTTGCGACAGGATCGCCGCAAGCGGGGTTGGCTCGCGATCCGTCCCTAGAATTGCTTTAGCCGTTGAGGCGTCGTCCGCTCCTTGGTACTTCGCGTTCAACGCTTCCGCAAACGCTAGGTACGCGAGCAACAACCACCCGCCATTCGGCTTTACGTCATCACCCAGTGCCGGGGGATTGCGATACACCGCGGCTGGGATCGACGTGACGACGTGAATCTGCTCCCGTGCGCGCGTGATGAGCACGTTGAGTCGCCGCCCACCTCCCGCTTGGGCAAGTGGACCAAAGCGACGATAGAACTTGCCCTTCGGATCTGGGCCGTAGGTCGTGCTGATGATGATGTGATCGCGTTCATCCCCCTGCACGTTTTCCAGGTTCTTAACGAAGAGTCCCTCGAACGAGCCGTCCCCTTGCCGCGTGCGCGCCGTCTCGAGCCGTTCTGCAAAACCTGGGTCGGCGTCAGCCGCGTCATCCAGGCCCTCCAAAATGGCATCGCGCTGCGACAGATTGAAGCACGCGATCCCAATCGTTGGCGGCTTCGGACGATCGAGTAGTTGACGCACCAAATCGACCACTGCGGCCGCTTCTCGGACGTTCTTGCGCTGCTCGTAAATGCCTTCGACGGCAATCAGGCGGATCGGTGCTTCCTTGGAAATTTGGCGCAGACTCGTCGGCAGCGGGACGAGATGTGACGCGTAGAAGTGCTGATTCGAAAACTCAACCAGATCGGCATTGCGTGAACGATAGTGCACGTCCAGGTACGACTGTTCAATCGAGAGGTTCAGTGCAGCCGACAGCAGATCTTCTACCTCGGCCTGCTGCTGTTCGAAAAGTTCCTGATCGGTGTCGGCCTCAGCATCTTCCTCTTCACGTGACTGGCTCTCGAAGAAGCGCGTCGGAGGCAGCTGTTGCGGGTCACCGGCGATCAGCACCCGCTTACCCCGCAGCAACACGGGTAGCGCCTGCTCTAGCCGACACTGCGACGCTTCGTCGAACACCACTAGGTCGAAGATCGGGCTGCGCGGGAAGATTTGGGCGGCAACCTCGGGGCT
>JBLNFG010000406.1:0-2910 GCA_050263495.1 Myxococcales bacterium
AGGAATTCGCGCAGCGAATTCGGGTTTGGGCGAATGCCCATCGGAACAAAACTAGTAGCGCGATTGCCGCGTAGCGGCCGGGTCCGTAGGACCCATCAATTCAATTGAATCGCGCTACTAGTCACGGGTAACGCCCGCGCCAAGACTGGCAGATTTTCAAGCATTGCCCGTGCCCCCATCTAAGAAGCTTCGGGGTACCAGAGCCGGTTTTCCAACTACGGCTGCGTCTGCAGATCGACGAGGCCAGCACTCGAATTGTGCTGGCCTTGTCGTTTTCGCGCCGCCCCCGAGCATCGAATACTGTGGCTACAGACTGCCGTTCAGCGGGTCGTGGCTGTCCCCGCCCTTGGTGAATACGCGTTCGCCGGAACGAGCTCGCTTGCCTGCTGCAGCCACCTTGCCCCTGGCTGCCCGCTTGGTGCTCTTAGTCTTTTCTCTCTTCTTATCGGCGTCGGCGAGGGCCTTCTTGGTGTCATCGTTCAGCCGGCTCTCTGCCGCTGGCTTTGGCTTCTCGACAACCTCTGGCTCAGATGGAAGCGCCTTGGCGATGGGAAGGCTGAGCTGAGCCTTGGTTGGTTCAGGCGAAGCAGCGGCGACGGATGAGGATTGGGAGCTGACAACCGCCGCTGCCACCCCGCCAGCCACCAGTAACGCAGCCACCACCACAAGCCCTCGCCGGCTCTTGCGCTTAAATGGCGAATCCAACAGGTCCAAGTCGAGATCGTAGATATTGGACGCCACCGGCGCGGTACTGTTCGGCTGGAACGGTGTCGCAGGCGGAGCGGGCGGACGCGCCGCGGTAATCGCTGGAGGAGGCGGATAACCCTGTGGAGAGTATGTCGAATTGGGGCTCGGCGCTGGAGGAGGCGGATAGCCTTGTGAAGGGTATGTGGAGCGAACGGCGATTGGGGCAACGGGCGGGCTCTGGGTCCCACCGTAGCCAGGCTGCGATTGCTGCTGTGAGTATCTCGCTTGTGAGGCCGGGTTTGCGGATGTTACGTGACTCACCGGAACGGGCGCAGGAGCCGGCGCTTCGTCCCCGATCAAGTCCCTAAGCTTCTTCCACTCACTGGTTCCTTCTTCGAGTACTTCGGTATCGCCGTTGATGAAGTCGCGCTGATACGCGTTGTCCAGTTGCTCCAGCGTGACGGCCCGGACACCTCCGCCGTTCGGCAACCGAACGAGCCACATCCCACCATCGCTCTCAGTTTCGTGTGCTGCTTCGTAGTTGGTCATAATGCTTCCGGTGCGTGAGAACCTTGTCAACGGCGCGCGTCGAACTGGTGTTAACGCTTGAGTTCAGGCGTAGCGACTACTACGTGATTGGTGCCTCTGGCAGGAGTCATGATTGGATTGCTGGCACCAACACGAGACTTGAAGCTCAACACCAATGCAGAAGGGGCAGAAAGCGAATCTAGCTGAGTGCGTTTTGGCTGGCTCGCACCAAAACCCAAGGAATTCGCGGAAGTTCAGGCGTGGTACTTCGCACGTCTCTGTTGCGTCGTCAACCGGTATTGCCGGGCATAACCTTGGTTGGTGCGGCTCATCATGGGGGCGCGTTAGGACTTTGCTGAACTTATTTTTTGCCATTGAAATGCGTGACGCTCAGAGTCGCGGCGGGCCAGCTCTGGCACCACGCGCGATGAAGCTGGACGGCTGTGCCAATCCCCGGCGTCGTGCCTTGCCTGCGCCCAATGCCGAACGGCAGGCGACGGCTCATTCCGAGTCGGGCTCGCACCAGGCGGCGAAGCCCTCGGTGCCCTCCCCGCCAATCCTTGGGGCAAGACCCCATCCGCCTGTGCCGCCGCTCGTTCAATCCGCAGCCTGCACACTGCCCAGCACCAGCAGGTACTTCACATCGAGTATCCTGCCGAACTGGCCCAAGGCTGGCATCGAATGGCGTAAACACAGCGGGGGCGCTCCGAGTGAACAGTGGCATGCGTGCCGACTAGGCCGCGCCACAGCGAGGCGAATTGGACGCAACGAGTCGCGTTGCCACGCACCCTCCTGCCTCTCATACGGGATCGGATCGCACTTGCCATTCGCCAGTGCCGTCGAGCGCGCGCTCGAAGTACAAGAAACCTTGTGCAATAAGCGTATCGACCAATTGCTCTGCTTCGAGCTCCGAGCATTCGAGTGCCACCACGAGTTGGTCGCGAAATGCCGTCTTCCCTTCCAGGTATCCTTCCATGAGAGATCCGGAGACCTCGTGAGCCAAGCGATTGCTGACGGCCTTCAGATCAATCGAGTCGAGGTCTAGCAACATGGGATGACGCGAGTAGTCGCAATCCCCGTACCCACGCCGAGGTTTAGAGCACCACCGCTGTCCTAGTCGGAAGCCTCCGCTGCTTCTGGACGCCCATCTGCGCGCGCACTGCTCGAAGCGCATTCTTACGCACGATCGTGCGTTGCAGCGGTGAAATCTCGACGCTCGCGTCTGCTCATGGTTGCGCCGCACAAACCCACAAACAACCAAGACAATGGACTTTCCGACCGAGTCTGAGAACCGACGTTAGCAGTCGACAGCGCAGCGCGTGGAAGCGCCCGCCGCACTGTTCGGGCTCTTGCTTAGGCAGGCATTCGAACTCGTGGCTATGCGGGGCCGCAAGACTGCCGGTCCAATTGAAAGCCAATCAAGCGCTCAGAGAACTGAAGTTGGAACGGATCTTTGGACCTTGCCGCCGAGCTTCGCAACGGGGGTGGTCCGAATTATTGAGCACGCTCGGCCTGATCAACTAGTGCCGCTCGCCAGAAGCAGTGCCGGCAGTTACCGTGGCACCACGGCGGCCCTAGGCGGGCGCGCAGCGACCGCGGGGTTCGGGGTGAAACCCCGAGAAAACGAGGAGGGCCGCAGCGGCGAAGCCGCTCCGCGCAGCGGCGCCGAAAGTCCGGCAGGACTTTCGGCGAGCG
>JBLNFG010000407.1:0-4384 GCA_050263495.1 Myxococcales bacterium
AATACATGAGTCCGGAGCAACTCGTCGACCCCGTTCACGGATACTCTTCGCGCAGCGACGTTTGGGCGTTGGGTGTTGTTCTCTACAACATTCTTACGGGAACCCTGCCATACAAGGCGGCAACCCTCGTTGAGCTGATCGCGATGATCGTCAACACCGATCACTGCAAAGTTAGCCAGATATCTCCTACGGTTCCGAAGGATCTGGCCGCGATCGTCGAGCGTGCACTGGCGAAAGATCCCAAGCTCCGATACGCGAACGCGGCCGAGTTGGCTCATGACATCACCGCCTATCAGACAGGGGAAAAGGTAAATGCTTACGAGTATACGTCGCTTGAGCTGCTCCGACGTTTCTCTCGTCGCCACCGAACAACGCTGACAGTGGCCGGTGGCGCGCTCACGTGTCTGCTCTTTCTGGCCGCGGGCTCTTATGCACGGATTGCCGCTGCCCGCGACGCAGCGGTTATTGCAGAGCGGCGCGCCGTAGAAGGAGAAAGCCGAGCCAAGCTCAACTTGTCCGATGTGCTCGTTGAACGAGCAAAAGCGGAAGCATCCGAGGGCGACCCGGCCAGCGCTATGCTGCTCGCATCCGGAGCCCTCGAACTCAACGAACGAGCCGACGCGCGCGGACTGGTGCTAGCGATGTCGAATGCGAGCAGACTTGAATACGAGGCGCTCGTAGAGCCCGCTTCTTGCCAAGATGCAGCATGGAATGCCGTTTTGTCTCAGCTGAGTTGTCGCCAATCGGACTCGCTAACTGTCCACGACTTCAGCTCGCCTCAAGTGCGCCACACCACAAGGTTTGGGGAGGGCACTGCACTGCCCCTCGGCAATGCAGGTTGGCTCTTGGTCTCACCAGGACAATCCGCCGTGCTCGTCCGACCAGACCACACCTCGGAAGCATGGCCACTTCTTGTTGGGCGCCCCATGCTTTCTGCCAGCACACGAGACGGAAGTTACTTCGCGCAGGTGGACGAGTCTGGCGCGCTCACGATTATGACGCGCTCGCCCCCGCACTACACTCACAGGCTCCAGCTTCAAAAACCAGTTACAGCGGTGGCCTTTCACCCTAATGAAAGGATGGCAGCGCTGGGTGACTACCGGGGGGAAATCTACACTTGGCGCTGGGACGCCGAGGCCACAGCCGTATCGCTAGGCAACTCCCACGCGACCGTTCGAGCGATCACGTTTGCTCCCAATGGTAAGCAGATAATTACGGGCGGCTCCGACGGGTCGATTTTGGTTTGGAGCACGCAGCAACGGGCATTGGCGTTCGCACTAGAGCGCGCAGCCAGTCCGATTGTCGACCTGTCTTTTTCGCCTGAAGGCGGCCACGTGGCGGTCGCTACGCGTGCCGGAGTTGTGGACCTGCGTGACTCGAGCGACTATGAGCGAACCACTCGCTTCGTGTTTGGCAAAGAGATCCAGCACCTTCAATTCTCTGGAAGTAGTCAGCTCTTGGGGCTCGGTGAGAAGCAAGATCCCTTTCGGCTGTTACTAAAGGAAGCGCAACCAAGTGCTCGCTATGCCACACGCAGTAACGTCTTATCGCTCGCGTGGGCGGCAAACGCCACTGATCTGCTGGTTTCGGGACTCGGGGAGCGAGGGGTTTGCCATCTGAACTTGTCGACAGCCAGCTGTGGCGACAAGCTCCCCGTTCGAGCGACGCTGGTGCGCAAGGTGGCATACTTCGCTAAAGCGGGTCTATATGCCATTGCCGGAACAGGAGGGCGCATCGAGTTCTGGGATGCTGAACACAAGCTGCCGCGAACGTTCTTGGACGTGCCGATCCCAGAAGTTCGTGACTTAACGTTTCTCGAGCAGGAACGCGCCTTGGCTATCGTCGGAAACGCACCAACGTTGGTCATAATCGACGTTGACCGCATGCTAATCAAGGATCAAGAGGAGCTGCCTTGTCCGGCTCAGTCGCTACACCTATTGCGTGAGCGAGGCTTGCTTGCCATTGGCCTTCGCAATGGACAGCTTGTCTTCCGTTCGCTCGCTACCGGACAACTTGGAAATGAATCGCAGTTTGTGTCGGGATGGCCAATTGGCATCGCCGCGTCGGAGCAAGAGAATTGGATTGCAGTCGCGGATGACGGGGGGAGAATCTCGTTCTTTGACCTAGACAACCAGCGCAGACTCGAATCCCTATCGCTGGATTCTGGACGACTGACGGCATTTGCTCACAGCGAACGGCAGAACCTCATCGCAGTTGGGGGAGAGTGCCGATGCATTCACCTCATCTCCACCACCGCACCACGGCGGATCGTCGCACGTGTCGATGCTCATCAGGGCACCGTGCGGACGCTACTGTTCGACCCCGGGCGGGATCGACTGTTCTCCGGCGGTGATGACGGACTCGTACGGCTCTGGGAGCTGGGTCTACTCCGCTCCCCCGCCGTTCAGTTAATCAAGGATGCTGAACGGCAGTATGGCATGCGGCTCGAGGCCGGAAGGCTCAAGCGCGTCGGAAATTGACCCGATGTTCCGGGCCCGAGCCATCGTGCCGCAGGGGGAAAGACTCCATCAATGCAGCCGCTTCTTCCATCGTTCGAGAAGCGACAAAGCTTCGAAGGGCGTGAGATGCTCCAATTGCAGCTGCCGCAGTTCACCTGCAATCCCACGGCACGCTTGTTCTTCGGCGTCGTTACGATCGAACAATCCAAGCTGGCGTTGACCCTTTCGGCCTGGGCGACTCTCAGTGCGCCCCGGCACTCCGCCGTTCTCGAACGAGGCCAAGAGTCCACGCGCACGCGCTAATACGCGCTCCGGTAGGCCCGCAAGTTTTGCGACCGCGACTCCATAACTGTGGCTAACGCTCCCCTCAACAAGGCGATGCAGGAAGACCAACTCTCCGTCTACCTCCTCCGCACTCACGCTGCGGTTCCCGATGTGCTGACTAGCATCGGAGAGTTCCGTCAACTCATGATAATGGGTGGCAAAGAGCGAACGGCAGCCAACTGCCTCGTCCAGATACTCTCCAACGGCCCACGCAATCGACAAACCATCGAACGTGCTAGTCCCGCGACCGATTTCGTCCAACACTACCAACGAGCGTCGCGTCGCGTTTCGGAGAATGCGGCTTGTCTCACGCATTTCGACCATGAACGTGCTTTCGCCTCGCGCCAGGTTGTCGCTTGCCCCAACACGCGAAAGCACCTTATCAACCATCCCGACGTGGGCACGCTTCGCGGGAACATACGATCCCATTTGCGCCAGAATCACCGTCAACGCGGTCTGACGTAGAAACGTGCTCTTGCCCGCCATGTTGGGCCCGGTTAGCAGCCACATTCGCTCTCCGGATGCGGAAAGCTGGCAATTGTTGGGAACGAAACGGCCTTTGGCCGCAAGTCGTTCTACTACCGGATGACGTCCTTCTTCGATTTCGAGCACGTCGTCATCCTCGATTTCGGGTCGGCAATAATCGTAGCGGTGAGCCACTTCTGCAAGCCCAGCAGCGACGTCCCAACGGGCAATCTTGCCCGCAAGAGCCTTCACTCTCACGCTCGCTCTGCCCGCAAGTCTCACGAGTTCGTCGAGCAGCTCAAGTTCTCTCTCTCGGTGTCGTTCCTCGGCATGGAGAATCCGATCGGCAAGGTCATCTAGAAGCGCGAAGGTGTAGCGCTCCCCCGTGGCCACGGTTTGCTTTCTACGCCACTGCTCGGGCACCCGAGCAGTCTGCGCGCGCGGCACTTCTGCGTACCAACCAAAAACACGTGTATAGCGCAACTTTAGCGAGGAGATGCCGGTCTGAGTTCGCAGTTCCGACTCGAGCGCCACGATCTTCTCCGCTCCCGAGGTGCGCAGCTCGTCGCATTCTCGCAGAGTCTCGTCGAACTCCGGGCGAAACACCGCGCCGTCCTTTGCCTGCGACGGGGGCCGCTCAACCAGAGCCCTGGTCAATTCCTCACAGAGATCCGCAACCACGTCGATTGGACCATCCGCGAGACCCAACGTCTCCCGATCCGCCGCAAGTTCCACTGCGTCGAGTAGTTCTACGGCACGCGCAGAGGCTGACAACGCGTCACGGAGCGCGCCGAGCTCCCGTGGAGTTGCCTCATTGAGCGCGGTCCTGTTTGCAAGACGCTCTAGGTCGCCGATTCCTTTGAGCTGCTCGCGCAGCGCTGTTCGAAGGCGAGCATCTAATACGAAGAACTCCACCCGATCCAGTCGCCGTCGAATGCGGCTGGCACTACAGAGAGGGGCCAGCAAGCTGCGACGTAGCAGTCGCGCGCCTAGCGGAGTGACCGTGTGGTCGATCACTGAAAGAAGCGTCGTTTGCCGGTCTCCGCTGCCCGATTCGACCAGCTCCAGGTGTTGCTGCGCAACCTCGTCAATAACGACGCAATCGCGCGGATCCCAACGAACCACGCGTTCGACTG
>JBLNFG010000408.1:0-3848 GCA_050263495.1 Myxococcales bacterium
GCATTCTCAATTTTTCCGGCCATCAGGATTGCTATGACGACTTGCAGGAGATTATTGTCAGGGGCCACCAACGCTGGATTGCGAAGGCCTCTGGAGCGGAGGAGACGCTCGCGTTCCCTCGAACCGGATGGCGTCGGTTCGAAGCATTCCTGAAAGGTGCCAGGCTTGCAAAGACGGCTTAGGAAACCCTGAACTTCCAGGTCACTGAGCCAGCTTTCGATTTCTACCTGAGTAGCGTCAATCACATCCGCAAGCGACGACGACGAGACTGCGCGAAGCCCTCGAATGTCTAGTCGCTCGCTCATGAGGAGCTCTTCAGCGGTAGTGACTCTGCTTGAATTCATGTTGGCTTCAGGACAAACAATGTCCGCGCGGCTGCCTACTTACAGTAGCCGCTCGTGGTGTCGGAGCAGGTGTAACCACTGGGGCACTGCGCGTCCGAGCCGCAGGGAATGGTGCAACGGAGATCGCCCAATGACGCCGACTCTTTGCACAGACCACCTGCGCCATCTCCACAATCTGATTCCAGAATGCAGATCTTGTTTGCCGCCAGATCAAGCACCGCTTCGCATGTCGTCGCGTTCTGATTCACTCCACAGTACTCAGCCGCGGCTACCCCCGACAGACTCTCGGCAGAAGTCAATACCACGTAGGGGCTGGCGCACGGAGCGACATCGCGGCGCTGCAGACAATACCCCCCCTCTCCATGCTTCTCCCCCTTGAACGTCATCGGGACGCAGCGTTTATTAGGATCAACGGTTCCGTTACCGTCTCCGCACTCACTATCCGCAAAACACGACTGACAAGTCTTGCGACTCCCCTTCACCGTCGTGGTGCAAGCATTCGTCTTCGGGTTGCAGCTGTTCCCGTTGCACGCCACTTCGTTCGCAGCCGTGCACTCGACGCAACGATTCGCTTGTCCAACGTTACCGGACAGACAGAGGTGCTTACCGTCAATCTGCGTGCAATCATCGTTGGTTGCGCACGGTGCACACGTGTTCGACGCCAGATCGCAGCGCGAAGCAGCAGAATTCGTACAATCACTGCTAGAGAGGCACGCGACGCACTGCTTCTTGTCCTTGTTGCAGAACGGAGTCCCTGGCGAGCCGGCACAATCCGCATTCTGAATGCATCCTACGCAGACGTTGGCGGACGTATCGCAGACCGATCGAGGTTGGGCCCAATTCGAAGGTGAGGAGCCAGCTGCCCCCGCCAATCCAGGTGCTCCCGCAGTGCTCGATGCTCCGGCTGTGCCGGTTGCACCTGCGGTTCCCTGTAACGTCACCTTTTCGGTACAGTCCGCGTTAACGACGCACTCGACGCAAGACTTGGTATCCATCTTACAGGCGTGTTTGTCGCCGCTCTTGCAGTCGGCATTGCCGACGCACTCGACGCACGACGCGCTGCTCGCATCGCAAACATTGAGCGGAGCGACCGTGCAATTGCTGTTCGCGGTGCAACTGACGCACTTGTTCTTCGCGGCGTCGCAGATAGGCGTCAACCCTCCGCACGTCCCATTACAGGGAAGTGCCCCGCCGCTCCCTCCTGCATACGTCTCCGTCCCGATGGCTCCACCCTGCCCATTCACGGTCGTGGCGGAGCTCACACCGCCGATTCCACTGTCAGTTCCCGTTGCCCCTGCCGCGCCACCCCGAGGGCAGTTGTGCGCTTCCATACAGGTGTGGCTGGTAGGCATATCGCAAGCCCAGATCGTGACTGCGGTGCCGAATCCGATGTAAATAGTCGATCGCATCTTCATTTGCCTTCTCCCTAACGAATTCGAATCACCGCTCAAAAGCGTCCGTATGTAACGATCCCTGCTGAATCGGGCGCAGCCCAAGCGCTTACTCTTGGCGTTCTGTCCCCCGAAGACTTGGGCCAGAAATACCAAGTAGCGACTCCTGTTGCCACAGCGAGGCCGGCACCGACGCCGTAAAGGATCTTGGCTCGCAAGTAGTGGTCATCTCGATCTTCGAGTGCCGAACTGAGCTTCGAACAAGTCGCTGACTGAGGCCCCGGACACCACCCTGTGCCGAGTGTCCGATCGTACTTCTCCGCATCACTCTTCGCATCGGCACCCTTCACATGGAAATAGATGCCAGCGCCGACGGCGACGGCAGTCAACCCGCTCCCCACCCCCAAAACAGTCCAAGCTAGCGTGGCGTTTCCGGATGACCGAGGCGCCTCAACCGGCGACTCTGGCGGCAACGGCTGCACTACGGAAGGAGCCGGCTTCGGCTGAACATTCGTCGTCGAAATCGCGTCTACGCTTGCCGTCGCTTCCTTCTTCAACTCGACGACCAGCGAATCTTGAACGCCAGCCTTAGCGTCGATCTCCCTGGTCTCCGTAACGTATCCGCTCTTCTTGAACTCGACTCGATGTGGCCCTGGTTCGAGATAGAGCCCAATTTCGACGGGAACATCGAGTTGAACTCCGTCAACGATCACGATCAGATCCGTGGGCGCGACTTTCAGCTTGGCGAAGTAGATACGCGCTAGGGAGTAACTCAGTCGCTCCTCGTGGATCCCCTTGAAATGAGAGCCCTCCCTCGGGGGAGCATGGGCAAGAGCATAAGCCGTGTACTGGGCACCTGCCGCGATGTGTCCGAGCTCCCCCTCAGCGCGGCTCAACTCCGATGCCACATCATACGTTTTGTAGGTGGACCACACCTCACGTAACAGCCGTCGACCTTCGGTGTAGTTGTGTTTGTTGTTCTCTCGAAGCGCCTTATTGAATTGGGTGTGCGCCCAATCGAGATCCTTTACGGATCCTTCGGCCATGCCCTCTCGAGGCCAAAGGCCCATCGCAAAGCAGAGGACAGCCGCAAGGTAACAAGTGCTCTTGGTGATTCTGCCGAACGTTTTCATCGGATTCGCTCTAATGATTTCTAGTCAGCCGGAATGAATGGCGTTTTGACGAAGGGCGTTCGTGGCGCGTCCTCGTCCACCTTCTTCGCAGGTACGCTCTTCGGAGTTGCGTCGCGTGACGCTTTCGCGGCGCGTTGCGCTTTCGGCGCGGTGCCGCTCTCACGCGGCACGGTGACCTTGGGAGTCACTCGCGCCGGATCAACAAAAGGCTTGGTGGATTGCTCTGAAAGTCTGGTATCGGGAAGAACCGTCTTCGCATCGGGGCTCGTCGCCTGCTTACCCAAAGCCGTCGTCTTCGCGTCAATGCTCGTCTGACCGTTACTCGACGGCACGGCCTTCGCGTCAATGTTCGACTGAACGTCCCTCGACGTCACTGGCTCGACGGCAATCGACCCTTCACGTTCTTGGGGCTTGGTTGTTGTCACCACTACTGGATTTTGCGGTTCGATGCGACTCGCGTGGTCGATGGGAAGCGCTGGCGCGGGGCGCGCGGAGAGCGTGCTTTGTGCCGTCGATTGCGGTCGCGTCTCGAGCGCAAAGAAGCCGCCGATGAGGAATGCCAAGCCGATCAGCAACGCCACCGGTACCCACATCCAATTGCGCCAGAAAGGACCCGCACCGTCGCGTTCAGGGTGACGAAACCGGAAGATGCGACCAATCGTCGTGGTATCGAAGATCCGCTCGAGCGGTTCGGGAGTCGGTCGGTGATTCACGATCTCCGCATACTCGTCTGGAGCCAATTTGAACGACGTCCGCTTGAAGGGATCCGCCGCTTCCTCTGAATGAGACTCGACTTGGCTGGGGAAACCGGCGGAGCGGGTTGCGGGCGCCGTTACCGCAGGAGCCGCTGCGTATAGCGCCGCTCCGTATGGTTCCGTTGCGTATGGCGCCGTTACCGCAGGAGCCGGCGTTGCCGAAGCCGGCGTTGCCGAAGCCGGCGTCGTTGCGGCAGGCGTCGCGCCACGTCGACGAGGAAAGGC
>JBLNFG010000409.1:0-3496 GCA_050263495.1 Myxococcales bacterium
GCCCGAGGAGTGAGCACCGCAAGACTACTGACGTAATCTGAGGAGCGCAGCGACGAGGCCGCCTCGCGCAGCGAGAGGATCGGCGCTTGTAGTAGGGATTTCAAACTGATTGGCGCTCTAGCTCACGCTCGGACTTCCGTTCCGTCGTCGTTCGGTTCTGCATGGGGGTGAGCTCACTTGCTCAAGGCGACCATCGATCTCCTCCTTCCGTTTGAGTTCCTCGACAACTTCGTTCAACTCGTCGAAGCGCGCGGCCCAGAGCTTCCGGTATCGTTCGATCCATGCCGCCTCATCCTGCAGTCGGCGCACTCCGAGCTTGCAGGTCCGGACGCGTCCGACCTTCTCCGTGGTAACGAGTCCGGCCTGCTCGAAGACGCAGACGTGCTTCTTCATCGCCGTGAGGCTTATGTGGAACTTCTCGGCGAGAGCCGTGATCGAAGCGTCTGCGCGTCCGACCTGCTCTAAAACGCCGCGTCGGGTGGCATCGGCATCCGAGAGCGCAGCGAACGAGGTATCCAGACGGGCCTGGATAACCTGAACCATTCGGTTCAGTGTCTAGGGTGGGGCTCAATCGGGTGCAAGGGGGGGCGACTGCACGTCGCGTTCTCGACTGCTCCGATCTCGTCAACCGCGGTATCCTGGGGTGCCCAGCGGGCGACAATGCGAGTCACTGATTTCGGCATTACCATTACCGTATCCATTTCTTAGGGAACTCACCGGTCGTGCCCCGGCCGTCCTCGGAATCGAGGAGATTACGGACTCGGAGCGCGCCGCGCCACGAAGCACTCGTAGGCATAGTAGTGCGAGTAACGCCAGTGCATCTCAGGCTCTTGAGCGAGCCGCTCGATCACGGCGCGCGCCTCGACATCGGTGGCGTACTGTGCGCGCAGCTCCTCGATCCGTCGCTCCATCGGCGTGTAGAAGTCATCCCACCAGGCTTCGTCTGGCAAGGTGAAGTGGTCAACGAGTGAGAAGCCGTTCCTGTCGATGACTGCCACGAGATCGGGAACCGTGCCCATGGTCGGGTAGTCGAAGTCGAAGCTTGCCCTCACCTCGGGCGGCGGGTTCTCCTTGCGCCAGACCGTGTCGGTGAAGGCGAGATAGCCGCCGGGTCGCAGCAGCCCGTGGCAAAGCCGCAGGGCATTGTCGATGCCGATATTGTAGAGCGCGCCTTCGGACCAGACGAGGTCGAAGCTCCCGAGTGGAACCCCGAGATTGTTCATATCAGCAACGACGAGTCGCACTCGCTCGTCCAGCCCGCGCTCGGCCACGGTTGCCCGCAACCGTTCGATGCTCTAGGCATGGCTATCGATGGCCGTGATGAGCGCATTGGTGAGGAGCGTGGCGACATGCAGCGTCTGCCCTCCGACGCCGCACCCGAGATCGAGCACGGTAGGCGCCAGCGGTGCATGGTGGGAGCCGAAAACGGCGTGGTGGAGACGCAATCTGAATGGCTCCTAGAAATGGGTAGTCGCTTGCCCAAACGTAGGCACTTTCCGGGAGAGAGCCCGTGCTCTAGATTGTCCCGGTCGCTGAAGTGGCAAGGAGAAAGACCATGATTGCCGTAACTGGTTCGACGGGTCATCTGGGCCGTTTGGTTATCGACCAGCTGCTCGAGAAATTGCCTGCGGGTCAGCTCATCGCTTTGGCACGCAACCTCGACAAGGCGAAGGACTTTGCAGAGCGGGGCGTACAGATAAGAAAGGCCGACTACGACGTTCCAAGCTCGTTGCTTTCTGCCCTGGCTGGCGTAGACAAACTTCTCCTCATCTCTAGTAGCGAGCTCGGCAAGCGTGATACGCAGCATCTGGCCATTCTCGCCGCGGCCCGAGAGTCCAAGGTCAAATACCTGGTCTATACGAGTCTATACCACGCCGATCGGTTAACAATGTCACTTGCGCCGCAGCATGTTGCGACAGAGAAGGCAATCATTGCTTCGAACATCCCCTACACGATCCTCCGCAACAACTGGTACCTCGAGAACCAGACCGAGAACCTCGGTTCGGCACTGCAACATGGGGCTATTATGGGAGCCGCAAAGAACGGTAGGATCTCTGCCGCCTCGCGGCGGGACTATGCTGCTGCCGCAGTCGCCGTCCTCACGACTGCGGGCCACAACAGCAAGATCTATGAGCTTGCCGGCGATTCTTCATACACGCTGAGTGAGCTCGCGACGGAGGTGTCCAGGCAGTCAGGAAAAACCGTTGCGTACAGCGACATGCCGGCAGACGCGTATGCGGCGCAACTGCAGAACTTCGGGCTCCCCAAGCCGGTCGCTGAAATGCTGGCTAGCGCTGACGAATGTATTGCTCGGGGCGAACTTTCGTCCCTCTCCAACGACCTGCATCGTCTCATTGGTTGGGCCACGACCCCACTCGGCGAAGCGATTGCAGTGGCGTTGAGTTAGGCACCGCGACCGTTTGCCCAAGTAGCTCGAATTGCGCAACATGCGTCTAGTCGAGCTACTCGGGCCAAGCGAGGATGGGGATGACGAGGCCAGCTACTTGACGAGCTTTAGAATCGCCGATGGCTGGCTCATGTTCGCGAGACTCGCCACGCGCAGTTGCGCATCGGACAAGCCGTAGACCCAGTCGTCCATGAAGATACTACGCTTGACGAGGGAGCCGGCATCCGTCCACCATTTGCTGCAGTTCTCCCCCGTGACAGTGGCAGTCAAATCGAGGAAGGGTAGCCGCCCGTGCTCGGTGATGCCGGTTTCGAGCGAGATGTCGAACGCCATCAGACCAGCGAAGGATAGGTTGATGCCATAGGTGCCATTGCCTCCACCGTCACATACGGTAATGGGAAGCGCCAGCAGCCCGTCATTGACCGATGCTATCCTCTGGAGGAAATCGCAGAGGCACATCGGTACGTCGATACGACGGGACGCAAGAGAGGCACCGTCGTCGTCACTGTGCGAGCCGGAAGCGTTCAATTGACCTGACTATCGCATTCGACTGACCTTCTCGGATGGTGCGAGGGGAGTCGTGGATTTCGGAGCTCAAGTTTTGGGGCGGGGTGGCGTGTTCGCTGCTCTCGAAGAGCCATCCATATTCGGAGCATTTCAGATCGATGCGGATGCTGGCACTCTAGTGCCGACATTCCGGACAATTGACCCCGTCCAAGTAACACGTGTCCAGATGGCTCGATGCCGTGCGCGGAGAGATGAGCCCTTTCAAGCAATGAGCCCAAGCTTGGCCAGCGTCCACGTCTCGGCCGCTCCGCGTTCTTGCCCTGTATCCGTGCTCGATCGTTCTCCAAGGGTTGTGTGATGGTGTCGGATCCCTCGCCGATGTCCGGCACGCTATTCGCATGAGTCTCAGCCAATTCTCAACGCACAGCGAAGCCACTCCGACTTCGCGGAGGTCTCATGCACGGCATCCGCCCCAGCGCCCAGCGCCCTATCCAGAACAGCCCATCCTGCGTTCTTGTTCACGCCGAGAGGGCACCACGCCCACCGCGACGGACCCCCCTTCCTCGGGTGGCATTCCTTCTC
>JBLNFG010000410.1:0-3744 GCA_050263495.1 Myxococcales bacterium
AAAGCCAAGTTGAACACGGGTACCTTCTCGATTCTCGCCCCAATTTGAAGCTCCCGGCGCGGCTCGTAGATGGCGTCAATTACCGCAATCAGATCGGAGAATGGCGTCGCGTTGTCGGTGTGCAGAACCGCTCGATCGAGCTTTCGATCGGTGACTGCGCGATGGGTGCCGTTGCTCTTCCACTCTGCCGCGATCTTCTCAGCGAGTCCGGGATACCGGTAGTCGCCGTCACTTCCCCAATTGACCTGCTTACGCTCCACGTCGCTCGAATTAACGACGGTGGACCCTTCCTTCCATATCAGCTGAAATTTGCGCTCGCCGCGCATTTCCACATGGAGTTCCCGCTCGGGTTTCATCTCGTCTTGCTCACCTTCGCGCGGTGGTCCAGGTACTTTCGCATCCGCGTTGATACGTGCCATCTGCGACCAGACGGCGGTCACTAACAAGAATGCTACCAAACACAGCAAGAAATCGATGAAGGGGATGAGTGGTATCTCGCGATTGAGATCCCTCTTTCCGCCGTGTCCGCTACCCACGTCAATGTTGGCCATAGCAAGCTCCTTCCTAGCCAGCTCGGGCGCGTGTTATCGCTGCCGATTTGGTAGTATCTACCCTCCGCGCGAGCTTTCCTTGGGTACGCTTCGCCAAAGTCCAAGACACCACATTGTCCTCGCACCGGGAACATTCGCCCTACTGCGGCGTCCTTCGCTGGATTCGGTAGACAAGTCACTTGCCAGACCGCCTTGCCGTCGCGGTTACGGTCATCCGTCGCGGTTACGGTCATCCGTCGCAGTTACGGTCATCCGTCGCGTTTACGGTCATCCGTCGCGTTTGCGGTCATCCGTCGCGTTTGCGGTGGAGCGGACAGATCCGTTTGCGCGCCGCGCAGACCAAAAGAAGCGCAAGGCCGCTATTAGGTGTAGCTACCGTCCAGAAACCGGCAAATGCCGCTATTGGCTGTAGCTGGGCGTCCAGGCGCCGGCGTAGATCTTCGCGATCGTATACGTAGCGGCCTCTGCCGCTGTCATTTGGTAGGCGCTACGAGATGCATTCGCGCCCGCACCTGTGCTCTGGTATTCCGCGAAGCGCGCGTTGGTCGGACTATTGCCGCTCATCGAGGTGAACCCCGCTGCCGAAATGTGACCACCCAGGGTCGCGTTGAGGAATGCCGCGGCACCATCCGCACCCCAAGGTCGAGCCAAGGCAACGTTGCTGACGCCCGACGCGGCTGTAAACTGTCCGCCAAGAAATACGATTCCGTAAGCGGTGCCGCTCGCCGTATTCGGTGCGGCCACGGCGCTACCGCTCTGCACGTTGCGCACCTCGCAGTCTTGCAACACGGCCGTAGCCCCGCCAAACACGTAGTCAGTGTTTCCCTGCACGTAACATTTTCGAAAGTACTGAGTCCCACTGTGCACGTAAAGAGTGTCTTGATAACCCACCAAGCGGCAGTTCAAGAACTGCTGACGCAGACCCGTAGTTCTCAAGGCGACGGCTTGTGAACCAGCCCCGTAGCTATTTCGGAAGGTCAATTGTGCGGCAGAGAAGTCGTTCGCGCTGATCCATACGCTTGCGCTGCCATAGGTGCTCCCAACGCTACCGTTGCTGTCGTTGTAGCTCAGAATGGTCTTATCTGCGCCGTCGCCAACCAGACAAAGATTTGTGCGATTGGCGATGGTCAGCTTCTCGGCATAGGTGCCCGCTTTGATGTTAATGCGGATGTGTGCAGTGCTGCCATTCGCGATCGAATCGACTGCCGACTGCACCGTACTGAATTGGCCACTGCCGTCTTTGGCGACCGTAATCGTCCTGGTAATCCCCGTCGGACAGAGGCTATCCGTGCCACCACTAGGGATGGTCGCACTACTACTCGCCGCCCCGCCAGTTGCCGCACCTCCACCTGGCCTTCCACCGGTCTCTCCAAGAGTACTACTGCCGCCTCTGCCGAAGGATGCACCGCCTGCAGCTTTGGTTGCACTTGTCGCGCGCGTGTTGCTGGCGCCGCCCGCGGCTTTGCCGCCAGCGCCGATTTCACCGACCGTTTTGCTTGCGCCGCTAGATCCGCCGCTCGCTCGATTGCTGGTGGGAGCGCCGCCCGCTGACTTTCCGCCAGCGGCTTTGCTCGTCGTGGCTTTGCCAGTTGAAGTGCCTCCGCCGTTACTTGCATCCTTGTCGGTGGATGTTGATCGATTTGTTGTCGATCCGAATCCATTATTTGAGGCGCCACCGCTTGCAAGGGGCTCGCTCGTCGACGCGGCACTGTCGACGCTGCCTCCCGGTGCCGGTGCCCCACCAAACACGACTCCGTTTTTGCTGGTTGTGCCGCCGCGACTCAGCCCAGTATTGTCACCCACTGAGCCGCCAATGGCCGCAGTGCCTCCGACGGCACCAGTCGTTCCTGTGTTCTCTGGATGTGAATCACCTGGTTGAGTCTGATCGCTTGCGCAAGAGGTAAGCAGACTCAGACCGAGGCAGGCCCAGCATGCGACACGGGACGTTCTCATAGGTGTGAAGCTTTTTTGCGGCACTAGAAGTCCTCCTGAAGCGGCAGGCACACTGACGATCTAGTTTCTTTCCAAGCGCCGCTCACGTCATCCGATTGTCAACTTGCCAGCTTGACCCTGGGTTAGCGGGCCCACTTGCTCCCACCAGGCCGAGAAACAGCCACAAGCTCTAGCAACGCGGCATCGAACGCGCGTGGAGGAAAACCAAATTCTGTTAGCACCGCGAAGGGAAATGGATCGGGTGGCGACGGGGCGAGAGCAACTGGGGGAGCGTCGGCCGTAGATAAAGCCTCTGGCGGTACCGCCTACGCAGGCAGAAGCTCGGAAGGCAGCGTGACGGGCGCTAGAGCCTCCGGCGGAAGAGCCTCTGGCGGAAGTACAGCAAGCGGCAAAACTGTGAGCGGCGGCGCTGGCGGTAGCAGTGTCGGAGGTACCGGCAGCACTGGCGCAAGCAGCGCAGTCGGTGGAGCAATGAGCTGCGATACAGCGGCACCGCCGTCGAACGTCGCGGCGTGGATTGACGAAAGCTGGAACGCCGAGGGCAAGAACAACATGTCTTGGCACTCCACTTGGGTCCACGACGCGGCAATGAAGGGCCACGGCCAGCTCAACATTTGCGTGCGCTATGGAGCCACGCGCGCGGTCTCTGCAGCAACCCGAGATCTCGTTGCGCCAGCGATGCAGCGTTGGTTCAATCAATGGTTCGCGAAGCTGTACCCCTACGACTGCTTTCCATATCCAGCCATTACGGTCAAAATCACGGGCTGGGCGGTGAAACCCGGTCTGGAATCGCTGCTGCGATGGACGGACCGCGACGTACCGGTGTACACGGAAGTGTACGACGGCGCCGATCAGGCCAAGGGCGAACCGAAGTGTCCTGATAGCTGCGGCTTTTTCTTCCATCCCGACCACGCGTTTGCGAACTGTCCCGGTGGCGCAGCGAACCATTTCGACTACACGCTCTGGCTCAACGACAAGCTTCCAAGCGGCGCGGCGGCGGAGGGCTCGGACTGGGGTGTTCGCATTCCCGTCGAGACATTCATGGGCAACATCAACGTCGAGACGCTCGATGTGATGTTGCACGAGATAGGTCACGGTTTCGGCTTGTCCGACTACTACAACTGGAAGGGCTCAACTCCTGCTGGCGGTTCGGTCATGGTGATCGGCTCGGCGCGCGGACTCACGGTCGGTAGTCAATGGATGGTGAGGCGCTACTGGAAGGAAACGAAGCTGCTGCGAT
>JBLNFG010000411.1:0-5135 GCA_050263495.1 Myxococcales bacterium
TCTTCCGACGTGGTGCGTCGCTGGGAAAAGCACCGCGCTGCATTTTCCGACGTGAGGTGTCGCTGGGAAAAGCCGCAGGCTGCATTTTCCGACGTGAGGTGTCGCCAGAAAAAGCTCCGGGATGCATTGGTCGACGCGTGGTGCGCTGGCACGAGCAGCGAGCAGCTTTTTCCGACGAGGTGTGTCGCTGGAAAAAGCACCGAGGTGGGTTTTCCGACGTGGGGCGTCGTTGGGAAAAGCTCCGGGCAGCAATCTCCGGCGCGCGCCGCCGTTGCGAAAAGCTCCGGGATGCATATTCCGACGTCAGGTGCCGTCGACGTGAGCTCCGCGCTGCATTTGTCGGCGTGAGGTGTCGTGGGCAGAAGCTGCAGGCTGCATTCTCCACCAAGGCATAGCGTTGCGAAAGGCTCCGGGATGCAAATTCCAACGCGTGGGTTGTTGCCGACCAGCCAAGGGGAGCTTTCCGCGGTGCACGGGTTCGTTCCCGAAAGCGAAGAGGAGCTTTCCGCGGTGCTCCGGTTCCTTGCGGAAGCTCCCAGGAGCCTTTTTCTGGTGGTGATGCATCATGTCGCAGCAGTTGACCGGTAACGACCTCCTACCCCTCGTTGCAAGGTTGGCGCCGCAAGAGCGGCGGCGGTGGATGGACGGTGCCCAGCGAAGCTCGGCATGCGCCGCAGGCGATGGCTTGGGGGTAAGTGGACCGGGTGGCGCGAGTGGCCCGCGTCCGGGCGCATAGGGGCATCATCACTACATGAGGAGCGCAGGGACCATGCCGCCCCCGTGCAGCGAGAGGAGCGAGAGGAGCGGCGCTTGCATAGAAATTTCCGTTCGGCGCTAGCGTGTTTCCAACGAGAAAACCGATTGGGGCAAACTCGCTACCCGATTCGCCAGGTTCGCCGTAGGCTACGCGTCACGGACGCTCATGAGGTTGAACTTGGTTCCGCAGAGGCTCGTACAACTCGCTCGACGGCAGCGGCCATCCGTAAGCGGCTGCGCGCTTGCTCTGTGTCTTGGTCTCTCGAGCAGCTGCGATGACGGCATTGGTCGTCCCATTGAAGCAGGCGCATCCCATGCCGGTGCAAGCGCGCGCAGCACCACCGTTGCGGTTGGGGCTCGCGCTTCGACGGCGATTGCAAGCGGGGGTTCCGGTGCAACGCTGACGACTGCAAACGGCGGCACAGGTCCGGCGTTGACGATTGTCGTCTCAAGTACAACGGTTCTCGTTGGAGGGAGCGCGAGCGGCGGTCGCTCGAATCAGTTCACCCTATTGAGCGTTGGCGGGGTTGACGGGCTTGGCGGCGTTCGCGGTACACGCACCGCGGTGTCCGAGTGCAACCTACAAGAACCGTGGCCGGAGCAGTGGGCCACGAACGAAGACCTGTTGGCGACTCTCATCATCTTGTACCGCATGGCGGGCCTCGAATGCGGGAAGGAGAGTTCCAGTGGGTCGGCCATGGCCGTTTTGGACGTGGACGATCCCCTGCGTTGCTTCGCGCGCCAACGCTCCGTCAGCCGATCTCGCAATGAGCTGCCAGCGACGGGCACGGGTTTCGAGAGCGCGGTGGTCGTCGAAAGGGAGACTGACGTCGACGCCACCGGGGCTGATTTGTTCGTCGACCTCTGGTACGGCACCGACCTGACCGACTGCAACATCCTCATGCGGGAAGACTTCGAGACCCTGGAAGTGGGTTACGTCGCTCTCTCCGGCCGAGCGTATTGGACGATCGCTCTGCGCTAGGTGGTCAGAATCGCTTCGATTTTCACTGGTGTGGCGGGGAGCGCGCCGTCGAGTGAGCTCGTCGAGCATTGAGCCGTCGGAGAGCGAACAGGGCACTCTCTTCACGTACGAGCTTTGAACTAATGGTCACCCCCATTCCGGCTCCAAGGTCAGGGCACAAGGGCACCTCCGGTGTTGGCACGGTGGTTCGCCTGCCGGTGCCCGAAACGGACGTGGCCCTCGCCGCATGCCTGCGCACGGATCCCGAACGGGGTCAGGAGGCGCTGTTCGATCGCTACGCAGGTGACGTCGAACGAATCTTGTACCGTATTCTCGGACCCGATCCGGAGATCACCGACCTCTTGCATGAGGTCTTTATCGTCGCGATCACGTCTATCGATTCACTCCGAGACGCGACGCGGTTGCGCAGTTGGCTCGCCGGGGTTGCCGTACATCAGGCACGGCGCTTGATTCGGCGGCGCAGGATTCGGCGGCTCGTGCAGTTCGTTGCGCCAGCCAGACTACCCGACCACCAATCGATTCTGCCCAGCGTCGAAGCCAGTCAGGCCTTACGCGAGACCTACCGCATCCTCGAACAATTGCCGGCAGATGATCGGATCGCGTTCACGCTGCGACAGATCGACGGCATGGAACTTTCTGCAATTGCGCAGGCGACTCAGGTGTCCCTGGCAACGGTAAAACGGCGCGTATCCCGGGCCCAGCGCACTTTCGTGGCCATGGCAAGCGCCAACGAAACACTGGTGGAGTGGCTCGCTCGCGGGACCCTCGAACGATGACTAACCTTGATCGCCTATTTAGCGAGCTTGCGAAAGAAGAAGACTTACTTCTTTCTTCCGGTCATCGACGTGCGTTGGTTCGTCGACGACTGCTGGCGGCAAACCCTCGCGATCGCGTATCGCAGCGGACGCTGCTCGTGCCCTTAGCCGTTGCGGCGAGCCTCGCGTTGGGGACGGCGGGTGCCACGCTTGCGTGGCAGGCGCAGCACTCGGGCAACCTCACCGCTGATTTCGGAAACGAGCGAACCCCCGTCTCGAGCGGGGCATGGCTGACGGCGCCGGAAACCTCGTCGTCACCTCTGCGCTTCTCGGATGGCACCAGTATCGAGGTGGCACCGCGCGCGCAGATGCGATTGATCCAACTTGGCAAGAGCGGGGCAAAGGTTGCGGTTGAGGACGGGCGAGCCGCGGTGGATGTGGCGCACGGCAAGAACCGCTATTGGGAGGTCGGCGCTGGGCCGTTTTTGGTTCGCGTCACCGGGACGCGCTTTGACCTCAATTGGGATCCGCGGCGAGATCGGTTTGATCTGGTTCTCACCGAGGGCCAGGTCGAAATCGTCGGGTGTGGTTTTGGTCCAGGACGCAAATTGGTGGCTGGGCAACGGGTTCGCGCCTCGTGCCGCGATAACCGAGTCGACATCGCGTATAGTCGGGATGGCGACGCAAGTCTCTTCATACAAGCCGAAGCCCCAAGCCCAAAAGAACAAGAGACGCCCAGTTCGGAATCGACTGATTCCTCCTCAGCTCTTGATCCAGTGGGGGCGGCCAGTTCGCCCGTGACTGCGCCGGAATTAACCAACCCAAACCCAGCCCCTAAAGTGGATTGGGTCGGGCTGGCACGTGAGGGCAAGTTTGCTGCAGCCTTGGCGGCAGCTAGCCGTGTCGGGTTTGCGTCGGAGTGCGCGCGCGTTTCGGCGGACGAGCTCGCCTTATTGGCGGACGCGGCCCGGCAGACCGGAGACGCGAAGAAAGCGCGGACGGCTTACACGCAAATGCGGCAACGCTTTGCCGGCAGCAAGCAGGCAAGCCTGGCGGCGTTCCATCTTGGAGTGCTGGAGTTCGACCAGGTTGGCTCGCATTCGAAGGCCGCCAATTGGTTTCGCACCTATCTGAAGGAGAATCCGACCGGACCCCTGACCCGCGAGGCACGGGGGCGGCTGATGGAAGCGCTAAACGGAAGCGATAGTCCCGAGGCGACGGCCCTCGCCAGTGCCTACCTTCGCGATTATCCTTCGGGCCCGCATGCCCAGCTCGCCCGGCGCATCGTTTCGACGTCCCGTTAATATCGTCGTTCGGGCTGTGTTGGTTCTGTTTCTCATCCCGTGCTCAACACACGGACAAGTAGCTTCGCGATCGAATCCAAGCGCCGGTGGTTCAGTGGCGTCGCGTACACAGCCATCGCGCGCGCGCAAGACCATCCTATTGGCGCGCAGCAAGGGTGATGACGAGGTCATCGCCGCGATACGCGCAGAACTGCACATTCGCGGCTGGCGTATTGTCGAGGCCCGGGGAACCGGTACTGAGGCTGCGGAGTCGTCGCTGGCGCAACTCGTGTCGGAGCAGACCGCTGCCGCCGCTGTGCGGGTGAATCGCGACAGTGGCCGGATTGAACTCTACGTCACTCGGCCCTCCGGTAACGTGGAAGAGACGATTCGCCTCGAGGGCAAAGCTCTCGACGGACCAGTGCTCGCTCTCCGCGTGACAGAAATCTTGCGCGCGCACGGATTGGACTTCGGCGACAGAGTAGCGCCCGAGTCAACCGCCGCGTTCAGCCAAGATGCGGACGACGCTCCACGCCAAGTGAGTCCCCTGCCGACCAACGTGCATCGAAGCGACACGCGCGCTTCGGTCGCAACCGGCCAGAGTCAGGTCTTGGAGGCAGCGGGATCGGAATTACTTCCTCGCAACCGAAGTCTCTGGCTCGAACTCGGGCCAGCCTTGATTGAAAGTGCGGGCGGATGGCGCACGAACCTTGGAGTTCTGGCGGGCGTGCGCCTGGCATTCGATCCGGATTGGTCCCTTACCTTGACTGGCATCGCACCAATCACCTCAGACGCGGTCGTCGCGGCCGCTGGCAGGGCGAGCGTAAGAACTTCTGGGTTGGGGCTGAGCGTCGCACGAACGCTGTTCAGACGGTCGTTTGGGTCGAGCGCTGTTGGTCTGGGCGCTGCGCTGTTGGGGACCTCAATGCGCGGTAGTGCGCAACCCGGCTACGTGGACAAGGACGACTTCGTGCTCACGCAAGCACCGTTCGGCTACCTGCGCGTAGCTGCAACAGTGCACCAAGACTGGCACTGCTTCGCCTCGTTGTTGGGCGGCATCTCGATTCCTGAAGTCGCAGTGGCGTTCGACGGCATCGTCCAACGAACTTGGGGCCGCCCCTTTGCGTTGCTGAACGTCGGTATTGAGACGAGAGCCCTCTCTTGGTGATCTTGCGAGGAGCTGGCCGTGGCTTGCTCCTCGCCTGACTCGAGAAGGGGATCGTCGCGTGAGCCATTTCACGATCCCAGGGGCACCCTAAGGTCGACAGGTCCCTCCGATAGCGTGCGCACTATCCTTGTCGGAGGGGCCTGACTTGTTCTGAAGCCATCGATCCGGCATCTGCCTCAAGGCGGTGCAGA
>JBLNFG010000412.1:0-6516 GCA_050263495.1 Myxococcales bacterium
GCCGGGCACAGGCGTCGAGAATTCGAACACTGCCGCTGAGCCTGGAGGCACGCTCAAGGTCTCTTCGTTGCGAGTGGCATCCTCGAAATGTCCAGTCAACACACGGTCAAAGATCGCTCCGATCACGTGAAAGCTCGAGGTCATGTTCGGTCCGGCGTCGGCAAAGAAGACACGGACACTCTCCCCGCTCTGCGCTCGCATGACTTGCCCGAACAACTTGTCGGAGGACAATGCCTGTCGGTGCCCGTTGAAGGTAAACAACGTTGGTTCGGCGCGTCTTGCTGCGCCCTCGTCCAGCACAAACACATTGCCGAGCGAACCTGGTTCAGAGGCTTCGTTTTCGCTCTCTTCGCCCTTTTCGCCCCCCTCCTCCTTGGCTTCTCCATGCTCTTCGGCAGAAGCTAACGTCAGGTACCACTCGCTTTGAGCGACATAGTACTCGTGGTCGACTCGCGGCAACCCTTCCGGTGGCTCGACGAGAATGACGCCGTACATCCCATAAGCAATGTGCTCCCACGGCTCGTGTTCGGCCACGCAATGGTAGAGGTAAGCGCCTTGGCGCGTGGCCAGGAACGTGAGCGTCTTCGACTCGCCTGGTTTCACCTCGGTAACTGCGCCACCGCCGTCTGGGCCGACGACGGCGTGAAGATCGATGCTATGCGGTTCGACGTTGCTGGGGTCGTTTGTAAGCTTCAGAACAACCGTGTCCCCTTCGCGAACGCGCAAGAACGGGCCCGGAACCGTTCCATTGAAGGTCCAGACCCGAGCGGGATGATTCGCACCCAAGTCAGTAGTGAGCTCGAGCGCGGTCAGCTCGATAGCGACCGTAGTAGGGCTCGCGGTTCAATTGGCGGCGGGAGGTCCGTCGGTTTCTTGACGACACTGACGGTCTTAACCGTCGGAATCGGTTCTGCTGTGCAACCGGCGAAACAAGACAGCGACAGCATCAGCCAAGTGACGAAGACGTTGCGCGTGCGGATGCCAGCGGAGGCCAAACGCCTCGGCGGAAGCTGCACTTCAGACTGCTGAGCAAAAGGCATGCACCCGAACCATCGCAAGTGAATATCATTTGCAACAACGGAAATCGCGTAATGCATGATCTTCAAAGCTCTTCTCGGCTACCCACTGGGGCCGAAACACCTCAGCACCAGGAGCCGTGATGAGCTGCAACGCTCCGGCCCGGCGTGCACCATCGCCGCACCAGGCGCGTGAGATGCTCGGAAGGCTCCCTACTCAAAGTCTTCACCCGCGAGTCGCGCGCAGCCGGAGCTCGCTCAACTTGCGGTTCGGCAGCGCGGTCATCGCGACCCGACGGCGTCGGAAGAGAGCCATGAGTCTGTTGGATTCACCGCGCCCATTGCGACCTCGTCATCGGTTCCAACTCTCCGCTACTGCCCCCACGACAACGTCTGCCGAGTTCATGAGCAGCGATCCGGCATGGCTCGGAAGGTCCGCACAAACGCGTCCCGAGTCACGACACACCTGTTCGCTGCACGGTCTGAGCAGAGGCGCCGCGCCGGTGAGCGCGACGACCCTGCAACCCGAGCGCAGCGAGCTCTTCACTTACGCTGATGGACCGAACAATGCCAGCTCCTGCGGCGATGATGGCAGGCGTGGCTATCGCGTGCACATCACGGAGATTGCATGGCCGCGTGATCTCCCTTGCGCATTACGCGCGGCACTCGCTCCACCTCACCGAGCCGGTACTCGACGCTGCAGCCAACGATCTCCGCGGGACAGCCTGATGGCGCAACCGCTGAGCAACATCGAGCCGGCGCTCGATGCTGCAGCCAACGATCTCTCGCCCAGATCGGCACCACACACTGTTCGCCGAACACTCATTTAGGTGCGGTCGAGCTAGGCGCTCCTTGCCGTTTCGTTGATGGGGCGCTCGCTCGACGTGTCGGCGGAATCTCCAACTGCGTGAGGCTCTCGCGCCCACGCTGCGCTTGCCGCTGGCCAGGGGCTGGCCGGAGAATCGGGCATCAGGGTAGATTTTTGCAGCGATGCGGTCCCTTAGGCAGGGTCCCGGACACAGGCCCCTTAACCGAACACAGAAACGTGCTTCGCACGCCACTGCGTGGACGACCTGTGGATACCTGCCCTTTGCAGTCCACAGCCGCTCGGGAAAATCTGATGCGAACATCAAGAGCCTGGCGGGCGTTGACCCAGCCGGATTCGGAGACAACACGCGTCGAATGCTCGAAGCTCTTCGAATCTTGCGGTCGCACGCCGCGGATTCAATGGGGCACTACGAACGGGAACTGAATCGAGAACTAATCCTATGCGGCCACGATCTCAACAGAGTTTTGTTCTAGGCGTTGTTCTTCTGCTGGCGGCTTGTAGCGAGAGCGCGCGTACAGAGTCCGGTCAGAGCGGGGGAAGCGCCGCCACGCAAGGCGGTTCAACGGTTGGCAGCAGCGCAGAGAGTACGCGCAGCACCAACGCGAGAGGTGGTAACGCGACCAGCAGCAAGAGCGCCGCAAAGGGGGGCGAGGTAGCGGCGGCAAGCGGTGGGCGTAGTAGTTCGGAAGATACTCGTTCGAATGCTTCGGGTGGGAATGACGAGGCTGAGGGCGGAAGCGATGGTCAGGGGGGGATCCTCGGTTCGACCCGAAGTAGCACGAGCAGTGCTGGCGGGAACTCGGGCATCAATGGCAACGCCACGGGGGGCAAGACGGGAGCCGGCGGTAATGCAACCGGTGGCAAGACGGGAGCCGGCGGTAATGCAACCGGTGGCAAGACGGGAGGGGGTGGCAACCCAGCTGGTGGGAACGCAACCGGAGGCAACGCCGCGGGCGGTAAAACAGAGCTACCGAGCAGCACGTCTCCGGCAGAAACCAACCATGTGTTTCTCCTGCTCGGTCAATCCAACATGGCCGGGTATCCGAAGGCGCAGGAGTCGGACAAGCAGAAGAACGATCAGATCCAGGTTCTTGGCTTTGACGACTGCTCCGCCACTAGTCGTAAGTCAGATCAGTGGGCAGCGGCGGCACCGCCGCTCCATGAGTGCTTCCAGGGTGCGATCGGCCCAGGTGACTGGTTTGCGAAGACCATCATCGCCAAATATCCTGCGGGCCACACCATATGGCTCGTGCCTTGTGCCCTCAGCGGTCAGGCAATTTCCGTGATGTCGAAGGGGGGCAGCAAGTGGGATTGGCTCGTCGCACGCGCCAAGAAAGGCCAGCAAAAGGGCCCTATTGAGGGCATGCTTTTCCATCAAGGCGAGTCCGACTGCGGCAACTCGGGTTGGCCCGCGAAGGTAAAGCAGATGTACACGGATCTGAAGGGAGCGCTGGGCCTTACCAAAGATGTTCCCTTCTTGGCGGGTGAGCTACCCCCAGCGAGCAAGTGCACCAACCATAATCCTCTGGTCAATCAACTGCCCAGCGTGATTGGCAGCAACGCCTACGTGATTTCTGCGCAGGGTCTCAATCTAGATCCCGTGGACACGCAATGGTACATGCATATTGACCACGATTCGCAAGTCACGTTCGGCAAGCGTTACGCGGAGACAATGATCAAGGCGCTCGGTCTTTGAGTAAAATCATCCAGGGATGACAATTCTGTCTCTCGTCGCACTCTCGACGCCCAAGTAGAGTACGGGCACAAACTGAGTGCGCCGTAGTTGCTCAGCGACATAACGGCCCTCACCCGGCGGAGCCTGATAGATGACTATTCACCGAGTTTTCTGGTTAGCGGCTGTTCCTTTCGTGTTGGCTGTTGGCTGCGGCAATGGAGAAAATGGCAATTCTTCAACGAGCGACGTTGGCGGTAGCACCGGCGTCGGTGGGGCACTTGGTAAGGGGGGCCAAACCGAGCGCTCGAGCACCGGAGGCAGCAGCGCGAAATCGAGTCGTCGACCAGACGCCGGCGGCTCTGCCTCCGGGGGTACCAAGGCCAGCGGTAGCCAGACGTCGGTTGCCGTCACAGCCGGCGGGCAGTCCGATGGCGGCAGCGCCAGCGGAGAGATCGGCGGAGCGAAAGCAACGGGCGGAGCGAAAGCAACGGGCGGTGCAAAAGCAGCGGGCGGCAGTAGCAACCCAGCAGGCACTGCTGGCGGGACCAAACCCGTCGACAGCAGCGGTACAGGAGGCGGCTCGAACCCATCGGGCGGCACCAAAGCTGCTGGAGGATCACCTGCGGGCGGAGCAGCCTCGGGTGGGGGCGGAACAGGTGGCTCGACCGCCGCCTCGGCAAGTCCAGGGTGTGGAATTGCCAGCCCGCTGAAGACTGGAACGTTCACGGAAACCGTCAATGGCACCGCTCGCAAGTGGATGTTGGACGTTCCGAGCAGTTACGATGGCACGAAGCCATATCGACTGATCTTCGTGTGGCATCCGCTGGGTGGCTCTGGCACTCAGATCGTCAACGGCGGATTCGACGGGCTCAAGTCACTGGCGAATAACACCGCGATTTTCGCAACCGCTGACGGGCTCAACGGGAAAAACGCCGAGACCAGCGGTGTCGGGTGGTGGAATGCCGATGGCGGTGACATGAAGCTGGTGCAGGTAATGCTGGACAAGATCAACGCGGGGCTGTGCGTCGATCAGAAACGGATCTTCTCCACCGGATTCAGCTTCGGCGGCATGATGTCGTATACATTGCCCTTCGTGTTCGACGTATTCAGGGCCGTCGCGCCCTGTTCCGGCAAGACCGGCGTCATCCCGTACGAAAGCAAGTTCAGCGGTCCTGTGCCGATTATGGCCTTCCACGGTAACAATGACACCTTCGTGGCCACGTCGCTTGGTAAGGCGTTCCTCGACTTGTACCGCAAGAGGAACGGTTGTGGCTCGGAGACTAAACCCGTCGATCCTAGTCCGTGCGTAGAGTACCAGGGCTGCACCGTGCCAACGATGTGGTGCGAATTCTCCGGGGGGCACGCGCCCTGGTCCGGGGAGCCCAAGGCAATCTGGGATTTCTTCTCGAAATTCTGACGGCCATTCCCCTCCCCCGCTTGACCGCGGCGCGGCAACGCGCGGTCGGGTCGCCCTCGGTCGTTACCGACCGAGGGCCCCCTCGGTCGTCTGGTTTCTGTCTGTATTGGCAAACATGACTAACCCTCCAGAGCGAAGCTGGCTTGGCGCACAGGACAAGTTGGGGGGGGGAACAAGCAGCCGCGAGCGTAGGAGCGGCTGCGGTGGGGGGCACAAACGGCTGCAGAGCGACGTCAAGAACGCGAAGCGGACGCAATTGCATCGAGGTGTTCGGGCTTTAGTCCTGACAGCCCTGGGCGAGGGCGTCTTGTGCACGCGGAAACCGCGTGTCACAGCCACAAAGGTCAAGTAGCGGCTGCGGCTTCGCGTAGTAGTAGCCTTGGACGTAGTCCACCCCGAGGCTCTTCAGTTGCTCCTCAATCTCGGCGGTCTCGACGCCTTCCGCGATCGTTTCAATCCCAAGCATGTGCCCAATCTGGGTGATTGAACCGACAATTGCGCGACTCAACTTGCAGCTCGCAAGCTCTCGCACGAACGCTCGATCGATCTTGATGAAATGGACCGGCAGGTCGCGAAGGTAGCTATAGGACGCCATGCCGCTGCCGAAATCGTCCAAAGCGAATCGACAGCCGAATGTCCCGAGTTCCTGCATGAGCCACCGAGCTTGTGCCATGTCTTCGACAGCACTCGTTTCTGTGATCTCGAAGCAGATCTTTCGCGGCGGTAAGCCGAATTGCTCGAACTGACGATAGATGAAGTCCAGCATCGAGTCGTCCCGGAGCGAAGCCCCGGAAAGATTGATCGAGCAGTGGTCGAGCCGCTCAATGAACGTGGAAGGTTGGGCGCTCAGGGTCCGCAGCACGTTGCGCAGGACCCACCGATCGATCACGGAAATGATCCCGTACTGTTCTGCTGTCTGAATGATTCCGTCTGGACCCCTGATCAATCCATTCTCGTCAATCATTCGGAATAGCACCTCGAGACGCGAGAGCGGTTCTGGCACTCCGGCACGACAGATCGGCTGCCCAAATAGGCAGACTCGATTGTGCTGAAGATGGTTCTTAATGCTCGCGACCCAGTTCATCGCGCCATGACGACGAGACGTTTCGGAATCGTCCCGCTCGTAGATCTGAATGTTGTTTCGGCCGCGTTCCTTGGCCAGGCTGCAGGTACGCTCCGCTGCGCCCAGCATTTCCTCGGCGGTATCGAAATCGTTGGCGCGTGATACGAGTCCAAGGCTGGCGGTCACTGTAAAACTCTTCTCTCCCCAGCAGAAACGAAACTCGCGGAGACGCCACATGAGCTCACGCGCCGCACTCGAAACGTGCTCGTCCGAGCTCGCGTCGAAGAGGATCACGAACTCATCCCCTCCAACACGCGCGGCAATGTCGTTTTTGCCCAATGTTTCGCGCACCATTGCCGCGACCCATTGCAG
Organism: Myxococcales bacterium; assembly: GCA_050263495.1. Classification (GTDB taxonomy): domain Bacteria; phylum Myxococcota_A; class Polyangia; order Polyangiales; family Polyangiaceae; genus FEN-1139. The sequence continues at coordinate 6,373 of JBLNFG010000412.1, forward strand.
CATGCGATCGCCTGCGTCGTTGCCGCAAGTATCGTTGACCAGCTTGAACCGATCGATGTCGAGGTACAAAAGAGCGAGCAGTTTAGATTGCGCGAAGGCCCGAGACAGGCTGTGCATGAAGGAATGCCTGTTCAATAGACCCGT
>JBLNFG010000413.1:0-3623 GCA_050263495.1 Myxococcales bacterium
CGAGTGCGGGACGTATCAGGTCGTCAACCAGCTGGCGAGTCTCAATCGGGTTGCGCGCGCTGGTTGCAGCGTAGGTGAGAACCGGTCGCGCCGTTGGATCCACACGCGAGATGATGGGGTCGCGAATGTCCTTGGGTAGCGCTCCCCGAATCATCGCGACGCGATCTCGTACATCACTAATCGTCTGTCGGTCGTCGGAATCGAGCTTGAAGGTGACGAACACGGTAGCGAGCGACTCTCGGGAATAGCTGCGAACTTCGTCGACGCCGTTGATGCTCGAAACAGCCTCCTCGATCGGCCGTGTCACCTGAGACTCAACTTCCTCCGGACCCGAGCCAGGATATCCGACAACCACCGTTGCCATGGGGAACGACGTATCCGGCAGCAAGTCAATGCCCAGCCGCAACAGCGCCAAGGCGCCGAGCACCAGGATGCCAAGCCCCATCATGGTTGCGAAGACCGGACGATCAATGGAAATGTCCGTAATCTTCATTGCCCGTCACCGTCCGCTTGTGCGTGGTTCACAACCGTAACCGCCCTGCCATCAGCAAGACCCGCCTGACCTGAAACGATTACCTCTTCACCCTCCGTGAGAACAGAATCGACACGAATGAGTCCCCCTTCAGTGGCGCCAAGTCGAGGCTGCAGAAGCCGTGCCTTACCGTCGCGAACGACGTATATGCCGCGCTCCGAAGCAATCGGAATGACTGCCACTGCCGGGATGACCAGAGCCGCGGTCTGTTTGCCCGTCTCCACTACTGCGGACGCAAACATGTTCGGCAGGAGCCGTCCATCCCCGTTATTTAGCGCAATCTCGACGCTTGCACGGCGCGTTTGAGGGTCGAGACTGGGACTGAGTGCCACAATCTTTCCAACAACATTCGCCCCAGGCAGGTCTTCTGCAGTCACGCTGGCGGTGTATCCCTCGCGTAGATTTGCGAAGTCTTCCGCGCTTACGCTACCCGCTAGCCTTAGAGTGCTCGAGTCCTGCACATTGAAGAGCGGTTTTCCGGCGGCAATCTGCGTGCCCCTGTCGACCATTCTTTTGATGATGGTTCCATCAATCGGACTAGTGATGCTCGTATTGCGTAGTGATTCGGCGGCAATTCCAATCGAAGCTTGCGCTAGAGCGAGTTGTGCCTCGGCAGCGCGAACAGCAGCCTGCGCAGAAAGGAACGACGACTCAACCTGGTCGACTTCCGCCTGAGAAACAGCGTCGGCTCGCTGCAGTGTTTCATAGCGCTCTCGCTGAAGGGACGCGGCCCCGAAGTTTGAGCGCGCCTGTTCGAGAGCCGCAGCAGCCGCTCTTCCCTGTGCAGCAGCCTGCCTGTTTTGTAGCTCGATTTCGCGGTGCTCCACGCGTGCTAGCACTTGGTCTTGCTTGACCCGGTCGCCAACCTCAACGGAGACTCGTTCCAGACGGCCCGAGACCTTGGAGTAGACATCTACCTCGCTGAGCGGACGGACCACCCCGGTCAGGGAAACGATCGTCGGCATGTCACGACGCGACACCCGCACGGTCGAGACGGATAGCCGCGTTGCCGCCTGGGGCTGATCACTCTGATGGCGAGCATCGATTGACTTCATTATGCGCCAGCCAAAAGCCGCCACTGCCCCCAGAACAGCAATTGCCAGCGCAGCCCACTTCAGCGCTCGCCAACTCGCGGACCGACGGTGCTCTCGCGCCAAATCATACTCATGCACGGTGGGCTTGAGCGAATTGTCGCCATCTTGATGTGGACCAACGTGTTCCATCTGTGCCTCGACGAGCAGTGGGTTGGAATTAGTGGTGGGGCAGCCCTGCGCCCGTTGCCGTCATTACCGCCCTAGCTTCGCCTTGTGCTCTTGCCCTTGGCTCGACTCGCTGGCGAAGGGTCAGACAAGCCGTAGAGGAAAATCCGTAAGGCCAGCGCCGCGATACGCGTTGGATCGCCTTCATACTTTTCCTTTCGCCACATCCGATTCGCGCCGTGAAGGATACCACTCAGAATATAGGCTAGTGCGGCTGGGTCGTTCTCTCCGAGCTCGCCTTGGGTTGCATTGTCCCGGAGCCATAACGCTAGCTTCTCGACGAAATAGTCGTTCTTGAGTAAAGAACTCTGGCGCTTGGTTGTCGGTTTCGCGACTGAGCGGATTGCAAACAGGATCGACAGTGCATCCCGCCAGCGCTGTCCAAACGCAACCCAGCGGGTAAGCAGCAATTCGAGTCTTTGCACGAACGTCATGTTCGACAGCAGTGAAGCTTCAAAGGCAGCGTCGAGATCCTCGGCCATGGCATTTGCAAGTGCATCAACAATTTCTTCCTTCCCTTCGAAATAGGAGTAGAGAGTCGTCGTTGAGTAACCGGCTTCGTGTGCGATGTCGTGGATAGTGGTCTTATCGAAGCCCAATCTCGAGAACGCCTTTGCCGCCGCCTCGATGATGCCACTTCGCGCGTGTTCGATTTCCCGTTGCCGACGCGCCGTATTTGCCATTATTACTCCCTGAGACTCCGTTTAGATCATGTAACCCAAAGATGCCGCAACAAACCAACCCTTGAAGTCCAAGCGTTCATAAACGATCCGTTCCCGCTCATACAGCTTGTAGTTGCGCACGGCGTACCCTCCCTCACCCTGCAAATAGAGGCCGCTCCACGCGAACACACGCGCCACCGGTCCCAGCGTGACGGTGAGCGCACCGTATTCGTCCGCTATTCGATCGCGAGCATGCAGCGTGAAGCGCAAATTCGGGGCACGAATCACGACGCCCAGATCCATCCAAGGTGCTACGGCCAACCACGCACTTGCGCTGTGGGGAAAACTCAAGCGTAACGTTGCGGGACCTGTCCGATACTTGATATCCAAGAGCGGCAGAAACGGAACGGGCAGGTCGAACATGTTGGTGTACATCGCCCCGGCGATGATCTTGAGGTTGGCGCCGTAGGAGTAGCTCGCACCAACACCAATCGTGATGCGGAAGTCACCGCTTCCGAATCCAGCCATGTCCGAAGCCACCCCACCCAGTGCATACGCGACCATACCCCAAGGTTCGCCGAAGTCTTGTAGCATCGAAAGGCGAAGCGCTGGAAAGTGGTACGTTTCGTTGCGCCAAGAACTGGCGCCGACACGCGACGCTCCCCACATCACATCGTACCGCCCCTCCGCAGCCAGCATGGTTGAGGTGCTCTTGAAGCGATGTCCGTACATGCCGTGCACGCTCAAGACATAGTTTCTTAGACTCAGTGCTTCGCCAGTATCCACGTGGTGGAGTGTCATTTCCCCGGCATGAAGGAACTGAGCCGACGCCACCGATATGCCTTTTCGTTGGGCCTGCGCTGCTCCTGCGCTGCTTCGTTGGGCCTGCGCTGCTCCTGCGCTGCACGAACCGCAACCGAAAACAACAAGAGCGAGCTTTGATGCCAATGCGGCGACTCTTCTCCTGCTTTGGTGGCTGTTCTCATCAAACGCTTGGGACATCGCGCCTCAACGTGTATTCGGTGCACTTGAACGCGCGTTCCAGTCTACTGCAATGTATGTACAAGTCAAGAGCGCAGCCCGTGGAGGCATGCTGGTGACGAAAATCAAAACGATTCCTCGACCATGGCAGCTCGACCAACAGCCGACGCGGTCTGGGTTCGCGCGAAA
>JBLNFG010000414.1:0-9151 GCA_050263495.1 Myxococcales bacterium
GTCGATGTACTTGCGCGTTCCGGCAGCGGGCGATGACTCTCTCCAGCATCGCTCAGCCCTCCGCTTCTTTCTCAATCGAGGCAAGCAAGGTGTCCAAACGCGCCTCGATCCCCTCATCTACGCGCCCTAGGTCCGTTTCCACGACGCACCCGTACTCGGGCAGGGTGGAGGAGAGACGCACGTCAACGTCGATTCCTCGCGTCGAAAGCTGTTCAGACACTGTCTCAGCGGCGTGTTGGAAGCCGGCCCCCAAGTGTACGCGCACGGTGTCTCGCACGGCCAACGCGTCAATTCCCTCGCGCACCAAGTCGGCAACGATGTCTGGCTGAGTCTTGATTTCCCGCGCAACAATTCGTCGAGCGATCAGAGTTGCCAGCTCGATGAGTCGCGGCTCTGCCCCGTACAACATGTCGCGCCGGGCTTGGTCAATGGACTCCAGTGCGTCAAGGAGACCTTGCTTTGCCTGTTCCACCAAGTGGACGTTCGTGCGCTGGGTCGCTTGCTCCAAGATGCGCGACTCAAGCTCCGAGGGGCTCATGCTGATTCGGGAAGGGCGCCGACTCGTGGCCGGTACATTGCTTGGCATCTTCTCTAGCGGCGGATGCTGGCGAGGTGAGTCCAGAGCAGGCGCGTGTGCCTTGGGAGGAGCAAACGAGGGTGATACCGCCCGGGTCGACGGAGCCGAAGGAGCAGGCGCTGGCGGTGGTTTACTTTGGTTACCCGTGCTTCCGATCACGCCCATATCGTGGCGCGTCGGGGGTCTTCCGACGATCCAAGACGGGAGACGAGGACCGGTGTTGCTCACATCCAAGAACCTGGCCGGCGGTGCACTCGTTTTGGTGGGCGGCTCACGTTCAAACCATGCCATGGTCCTCCTCCAGCGAGATCACGCCTTCCGCCGCAAGGGTTAGCGCTTGTTCCACGATCTCGCGTTGGGCGGCTTCCACCTCCGCGAGACGTACACCGCCTAGTATTTGTAGGTCTTCCTTGAGGCGCTCGGCTGCGCGCTTCGACATGCTCGAGAAGATCTGATTCCTTAGCTGTTCACTGGCAGTCTTGAGTGAGAGAACAAGCTTGTCGGACGGGATCGACTCGAGTAACGCTCTCAGTGACTTCGGATCGAGCACGCATAGATCCTCGAAGGTGTACATCGAACGCCGAATTTCCATCGCCAATTCGGCGTCTCCTTCGGCCAAATTGCCGAGCAGAATCTCGCCCGCCTCGCGGCCCATGTGTCTGACGAGCGCTGCGCTCTTGGCGATGCCGTCGACGCTGATCAGAGCTTCCGTTCCGCCTTGGGGCAGTTCTGAACTGAGAGTTGCCGCCACTTCCTCGAGCAAACCGGCTGGGACCTCCGACATCTTGCCGAGTCGTTCCAAGACGTTCGCTCGACTCGCTTCTGGGAATTGTTCGAGAACGGCCACCGCCTTGTTCGTTGGCACTTGTGACAGAATCGCCGCAACCAACTGCGGGTGTTCACGCTCCAGTACCGCGGCTAATGACATTTCGTCCGCGCTGATCAGTCGTTCGAGCGCGGACTGCGGTCCTTCGTGAAAGATTTGCTGCGTCTTCTCCTCACCTAGTGCTTTGACAGCAACACGCCGCAGGTACCTGACGCCGCCCTTCGGGACGGCGATTGCCTCCTGACTTCTTTCCAGAAACTCTTGGTAGACAGCATCAAGAGCACTGGCCAGAACGGCGCGCATCATCGTAGCCACCTCCCTCAGCCTGCGAAGTTCGTCTGTTTCGAGCTCCGCAATGATTGGTGCGGCCACCGCTTCATCAAGCGACAGCAGCATCAATACTGCTTTTTCTGGTCCGGTGAGCTCCAAGGTCCGTACTTGATATGCTAGACGCGTGCCGTCGTAGCCGAGCCGGGGGCGGTGTTGAGCCAGTTTCGGATTACAATTGCGGCGGTGGCAGGATCTTCATTAGCCACCTGCAGCGCCCGCTCTCGCCTCTGTGGGGCGTCGACCAACTGACTGTTGGGAAGTTGGTGCGTTGGCGATTCGGGGGCCAGCACGGATGCCATGGGTTCCGAGCTTCCAACCATTTCCCCTACATTGCGGACGCTTGCCGTACTCGAGACTAGGGCAAGCTGAGGTCGCCGACGTCGGCGCCGCTGTCGTATGAGCACGAACACGGCGAGGGTCAACAATGCCGCAGCACCGATCGCGTATGGCAAGTAACGCCGCCAGCCCGGAGCCGTCTGCGCGGCGACGGGCTCCACCTCGTCTGCGCGCGCGAAAGCCGCCGAGTCGACCTTCAAGCTATCACCGCGCTCTTGATTGAAGCCTACAGCGCGCTTGACCAGTTCGTCAAACTTGGCGAGCTCTTCCGCACTACGCGCAACGGGCTTCATCTTCCCCGCTTGCGGAAGCCAATGATCATTGACCAACACGGCGATACTGAGTCTCTTGACCTCACCCGCCGGTGTGATCGTCTTCTGACTGACTTTGTCCACCTCCCAGTTGCGCGTTTGACTCAGCCGATTCACAGCACCGTCTGGGGCACCCGGGGCTTCTGTTGCTTCAGCACCGGGCTGGCGTGCGTCGGGTAGGTTGGTAAGTGCTCCGGGTACGCCAGCTACTCCTGGCGCTCCTGTACCGTTACGTTCCTCAACGCGGTTCTCGCTGCGTAAAGCGGTCTTCGCCGGCTCGTAGTGCTCCTCAACCTTCTCCTTCGCGGCACCGTCCAAGTCCACGGCCACTCGAACCTCGGCGTTTCCCATGCCGACGATTCGCTCGAGCTGCGTGCGCGCAGCGGCTTCGAGCTGGCTGGCAATCGCGACGGCACGCTCGGAAGCACCATCGTCGCTTCCCCCCAAGCCGCCCGCCTCGCCGGTGTTTGGTCGGTGCAAGGTGACTCCGTCGGTGCTCACCACGGAGACGCGATCACGGCGCAATCCGGGAACGGCTGCCGACACCAGGTGCACGATTCCGGCAGTCTCCCGACTCCCAAACCCGGTTGCGTTCGCAAGCTTGAGCACCACGGACGCGGAGGGTTGCGACTCCCTCGCAACGAACAGCCTCCGTGCCGGCAGGACCAGGTGCACTCGCGCCGATTGCACCCCCTGGATGGTCATGATCGACCGACTGAGTTCGCCCTCGAGGGCACGTCGCAGGCTCACCTGCTGTTCGAACTCGGTGGCGCCGAGTTGCGATCGATCGAAGAGTTCAAACCCCACGCCCGTACCGCGAGGCAACCCGGAAGACGCTAGCTCTAGGCGCAAAGGCGCGATGCGCTCCTCGGGAACCAGAATCGAGCGTCCGTCAGCATCAATTCGATACGGGACCTGCGTTGACTTTAGCTTTTCTACAATCGCAGCGGCATCTTGCGGCTCGAGATTCGTGTAAAGGTACGCATACGTCTTGCGATTGCCCAAAAACGACATCAGCAGAAGCGACATCAGCACGATCGAAGTGATGCCAACTAGCGCAAGCCGGCGCGGCGTACTTAGCCCTGCCCAAAGCGAGGCGATCTGTCTGGCAAATGCACGAACGGCTTCCATCTTCTGCTCCGGCTAAATCTGCATCCGCCAGAGTTCGTAGAAGGCGTCGATCACTTTATTGCGCACCGCACCCACGACCCTGAGTTCGATGTCCGCTTTGCCCGCCGCTATCATTGTTCCGTGGATGTCGTCACGCACCCCAGCCGCGAAGGCTTTGGCAAGTTCTCCAGCGAAATTGGCGTGCTTGTTGACCGACGCAATCGACTCTCCGACAACCGCACCGAGGCTCGGCAAGCCATCGTGGACGTTTGCGTTCTCCGCGCTTCGTTGGGGCGCATCGACGTGGGCGATCGCGTTAGTAATGGCAAAGGGGGCTGACATTCTTGGATTAACGCCCGATCTCGATTGCGGACCGCGCCATCTGTTTGATCGACTCTACGGAAGTGATACCTGCTTCGTAGGCTCGCGACGCGGTGACCATGTTGACCATCTCTTCTACGGCGTGCACGTTCGGATACTCAACGTAGCCTTGCGCATTCGCGTCCGGATGACCTGGCTCGTACACCATCGTGCCGGGGCGAGCGTCCTCTTGGATCCGGCTGACGCGGACGAGGGAGACCCCTTGTCCGAGGCTGGGCGCTCCGCGCAAGCGCTCGATGTCGGCGGCTTCAAACACCGGATCGAGTCGCTTATAAGGGCCCCCTTCTGTGGTGCGCGTGGTACGCACGTTGGCCAGGTTCGAAGCAATGGTGTTCATCCTGACTCGTTGCGCCGAAAGACCAGAAGCCGATACCTCGAGAGCGCTAAAGACTCCTAACATGCCTCTTCTCCTCAACCTTTCGCGTCATTGGCCGCGTAAAGTAGCCCCTTGATTTCTGAGGCCGCCAAGGCGGATGCCACGTCGTACCTCAAGTGGTTCGCTGCCAACTTTGCGGACTCACGATCCAGCGCCACAAAGTTACCGTCGTTGCCGGCACCTGCAGCCAAGTCTTCGAACACACGTCCATTACGAGCGGTGCTCGTATCCGACGCGGCACTCAGGTGCCCAGGAGCGGTACGTTCCATTTCCACGTTGAGCACCGCACTGAAGTCCCTTGGATCAACCCTGGCCAAATCGTGCGGCCTGTATCCAGGTGTGTCGACATGAGCAATGTTCGACGACAGCACATTGTGGCGTTCTAAGTGGTAGTCGAGCGCAGATTGGATCGACTCGAGATCCGCAAACAGGTGAATCACGCGATTGAGAATTGCACCGGATGTGCCAGCTGGAGCAGAAGCCGATGTGCGAATCAAGCCGTGAACTGGCTACGAATGACTTCGAGCGCGCACTAATGCCTGCACTCGCCCCAGCGAATCTCGCTCCAGCCTTACCGCGCCGACCCGTTCAGGGAGATCGCCGCGACGCACCAACCATTAGCAAGAATCACGTCCACATGGGTAAGGAATCACCGTGGTGGGTCGGCGCTAACCCGCTTTGCGGGTCGGGGACTGGCTTCCACGCGCCCTGGAGAAATCGTTGAAGCGTTGAGTAGTTGAGAGGGTCCGGGCGCGCCGAGTTGCTGGGTTACCCGACACCCGGGACAATTGTAGATTTCCGCTACGCGGCGATGTAGTTCGGGTGCTTTTGACACATATTCGGCAACATGCGGGAGCGCTGGCACCCCCTTTGCACATGCCGAGCGACGCTGGTCGAGGATCGCACGTGCTCGACCGCACGAGCAAGGAGCCTCCCGATTCATGGTAAGCGCCAATCCACTCATCACCGTTCGGAACGAATCCTCTCCGGAGTCTGAATCTCAGGATGAGCGTGGAAGCGTGGTGACCCTGATCCACTCGGCGCACCCTGCTTCGATTGTGCAGACGCTCTCGCAACGCCCTTCGTCTTTCCCGCCTTGCAGCATGGGTGGCGCGGTAGGGCGCTGCGAGGTCTTCATGGACGTGTACCGAGTGATCGACCGGGTCGCTGACACCAATTGCACGGTGTTGGTTACCGGAGAAAGCGGCACGGGCAAGGAGCTCGTAGCTCGCGCTGTGCATCAGGCTAGTGAACGTGCAAACGCACCATTCGTGGCTGTCAATTGTGGCGCCATCCCAGAGAACCTTCTGGAGAGCGAGCTATTCGGTCATGCTAAGGGCGCATTCACCGGCGCGCACGCGTCAAGAACGGGTCGAATCGGGCAGGCGCAAGGTGGCACGTTGTTCCTTGACGAAATTGGCGAACTATCTCTGCCGCTGCAGGTGAAGCTACTGCGAGTTCTACAAGCGCGTGAGTACTCTCCGGTAGGTGACACCCGCCTTCTGCATGCTGACGTACGGATTGTTGCGGCAACCAACATCGACCTAGAGCAGGCGGTTCGGGATGGCTCATTCCGAGAAGACCTGTATTACCGGCTGAACGTCATTCATGTGTGCGTGCCGCCACTGCGGGAGCGACGCGGCGATATTCCGGTGCTCTGCAGTCACTTCCTGGCGCTCGCTCGCGAGCGCACGACACGGACGCGCGTACAGCACATCTCCGCTGAAGCCATGGCGCTACTCGAAGAGTATGCCTGGCCAGGAAACGTGCGTGAGCTCGAGAATTCCATCGAGCGCGCCGTACTTCTGTGTCGCGGGGACACCATACTACCGCGCGATCTGCCGGCTAAGGTCTGTAGTCTGCCCGTCGAAGAGCGGAAGCCCGCGGGTAAACTGCCCGATAGCGGAATTGATCTTCGCGGCGCGGTAGAGTCATTCGAAAACAATCTGATCCGTCAAGCGCTGGAACGGACCCGCTGGAACAAGAATCAGGCGGCGCGACTGCTCGGACTTAATCGCACCACGCTGGTCGAAATGCTCAAGCGCAAGCGCATCGACGCGGCCTAAGCTTCAGCGTGAACGGTATACGTCGCTTCATAGTCCGGTCACTCCCGCTCTGGGTCGGTGGGCTCGTGCCTACCTTGTCTGCGCAGATTGGGTTCGCTCAAGATTGGGTACGCAACGGCGTCGTCGGAGTTGGAACCGGATTGCAGGGAGGAGATCCAGGGACAGGCAGCGTGGGCTGGGCGCGCGCTCGAACGCGCATCTTTAGCGGTCTCGACCTTCGCCCTGACGAGTCTAGCGCCGATGGAATGGGGTTTTACGGCTTCGTTGAGATAGAACGCCGCCTCACCTTGGGCGGTGAGGTGCGTTACCAGCGCTGGCTCACGTCGACGATCGTGATGCATGCTGCGGTGCTCGGCACTGTTTATCCCGAATCGATGCTTGGGCTCGGAACTGGAGCTCGGTTCGGATTCCCTATTGGAAAGGCGCTTACGTTGTTTCTCGAACCTGCCATCGCGGCGTTCCCAGTTGGCAGCGATCTCCCTGAGAAAAGCGTCATCTTTTGGGGCAGTCTGAATGGAGGAGTCGGGGTTGCATTATAGGGGTCTCGCGCTCATGCTCGTCTACCTAGTCGTCAGCGCGGGCTGCGCGGGGCAAGATCGCTGTATGCGCAACAGCGACTGCGCCCCCAATGCTCGTTGCAGCATGGGGGAGTGCTTGGTGCCCGTCTCGCAAAACGACTACGCAGGCTCGGCAGGCCTATTCCAGATCCCGCGAACCCGCGGCGGCACCGGTCCCGCAACACCACAATCCGGCGGCGCAGATTCGCGCCCCCCGTTACTGGGCGGAGCAACTTCGCTGCCCTCGACGAGCCAGTTCGCCGGTGCCCGCACGTCTGCTGGTACGGCCGGGAGCTGCTGAAGATAGCGTCATCCCCTCGACAGTTCGACGTCGGAGCCTTGACGGCACGAACCGTCGGCGGCTGCGGCGCCCACCTGGCGGAAAACGGCGAGGCGCGCGACGAGGAAGACAGTCCCAGAATTCGTGCACTTATCGCGGCTGATTCGTGTGGCACCTGGGTTGCAAGGGGTGCCTCATCATGTTTCGTGCACTGCATGTCGCCGCAACGGGAATGGCAGCACAGGAGACCAACCTGGAAGGGATCTCCAACAACATCTCCAACGCCAACACCGTCGGATACAAGAAGCAGCGCATCGACTTCCAGGATCTTCTGTACCAACAGGTGCGCGCCCCAGGCGCACCAACCTCCGCCACTACAATGCTGCCCACGGGCTTGCAGCTCGGCAGCGGAGTGAGAGTCTCCGGGACTTCGCGCCAGTTCGGACAGGGTACGCTGACACAAACCAAAAACCAGCTGGACGTCGCGATTGAGGGTAATGGGTTCTTCGTCGTTCAACAGGCAGACGGAACCTTGGCCTATACCCGAGCCGGGACACTGCAGACCGACGGCACAGGGCGCCTCGTTAACGGCGAGGGACTACCGCTCGATCCTCCTCTCTCGATTCCGAGCAACACGATCTCCGTGTCGATAGCGGCAACCGGTAAGGTGACCGCGCAAGTGAGCGGTGAGCAGAACCCGATCGAGCTTGGTAATATCTCCTTGGCTACGTTCGTCAACCCGGCGGGCTTGCGTGCACTCGGGCACAACCTATTCATGCCGACGCCGGCCAGTGGTGAAGCCATGGTAGGCAACCCTGGCGAGGAAGGCCGCGGCGCGTTGATGCAGGGTGCGATTGAGCAGGCGAACGTCGACATCGTAGAAGAGATGATCGGACTCATTTCGGCTCAAAGAGCGTACGAGATCAATTCCAAGGTGATCACTACCGCAGACCAGATGCTCGAGGCTGCAACTCAGATCCGGGAAGGAATGCACTACTCACCCATCATACTGTGTCTTCTGCTGTTGCTCGCGAGCCCGCGGCCGGCGCAGGCTGATGTGCAACGCGTCGTGACCAGTAGTCGGGTGCTGCTTGGAGATTTGCTTCCGAACGCCCCCGCTGAAGCTCGCGGAATCGACGTCGGTCCAGCACCGCCTGGTGGCTCCAGCCGTCTATTCCCGCGCGCGGAGATTCGAGCACTGGCACAACGGTCAGGCGTGGACCTAGCGGTGACTGAGTCGGTGCGCATCGCCCGCGCAACAACACGCTGGTCCCAAACGGACTTGGCGCAATTGCTCGCAGCCAAGCTTGTGCCGGTGTTGCCGTCCCATGCCCATTTGGTCCGTATCGATGCGCCAAAGTCCGTGGTCACTAGCACCAACGCACAACTCAGCCGAGTCAGCTTGGGGCAGTTGCCCAATCGAACAGGGCTAGTTACGACGACCTGTGTTCTCGAACTCACGGTTGAGGGTCAGCTTGAGCAGAGGCTGGTCGTGCGCGTCGCGCTGGAGCTCAAGGACCCGCCCGTGTCGTTACGGCTTCCGCCTGGCACGCCGATCACGCTCATTGTTCGACTTGGAAGCGCTCAGGTAAGTACCGCGGCGGTGACGCTCGAACCAACCTCTGTCGGTTCCACTGCGCTGCTACGCGTGATAAAGACACGCAAGAGTCTCCGGGCCAAGATGGTTAGCGCGGCAACGGCGGAGGCCCTCGCACAATGATCGATCGACGCGGATTCTTGTCGCTCGTCATCGTCGTCTGCTCTCCAATCGCAGCCTGTGGCCCGAGTCACATTCAGCCGTTTACGCCGCACGATCGCAAGTACGAGGTCGGCGAGTACGAGTCCACCAAGAAGCAGAGTCGACCCGCGACGGGCTCTATCTACTCCGAAGCGCAAGCCGGCTATCTTGAGGACACGCGAGCCCTGCGGACAGGTGATGTCGTACACGTGCGCATCGACGAGAAGGCCGACGCGCAGGGCAACGCCACCACGGATTTGTCG
>JBLNFG010000415.1:0-4104 GCA_050263495.1 Myxococcales bacterium
GTGTGGTGAAGACCCGTTCCTGATTGGCGAATGTGGCGCAGCGATGATCCGTGGTTATCAGGGGCAAGCGCTCGACGCCCCAGACGTGGTGCTCGCCTGCGCCAAACACTTCGCCGGCTACTCGGAAACGCAGGGCGGCAGGGATGCTTCGGAGGCTGATATCTCTAGACGCAAGTTGCGCAGTTTCTTCCTACCGCCTTTCGAGCGCGCAGTTCGCGCCGGTTGCATGACGTTCATGACCGGCTACCAGTCGATGGATGGGCTCCCCAGCACGGCGAACCACTGGTTACTCACCCAGGTTCTGAAACAAGAGTTTGGCTTCGAAGGCATCCTTGTCACGGATTGGGACAATGTGGCGCGTCTACACCGCGAGCAATGCATCGCCCCGAGCTTGGTCGAAGCCGCCGTGATTGCAGTTCGTTGTGGCAACGATCTGATCATGGCAACTCCTGGTTTCTTTGAAGCTGCGCAAGAGGCTGTGCGACGGGGTTGGCTTGACGAAAGCGAAATCGATCAAATTGTTCGTCGCATCTTGCGACTCAAGTTCCGCATGGGATTGTTCGAGAATCCACGGCGCCCTGATCCAGCGCGCGCTTCTGTCGTGATCAGCTGCGAACAGCACCGTGAAGTGAATCTGCGCGCTGCTCGCGAGTCCATCGTATTACTCACTAACGACGGCATTTTGCCGTTCCGCAGTGGCAGTCCGCTCGCGATCACCATCGTGGGCCCTAATGCAGACAACGCGCAGGCGCAACTCGGCGACTGGTCGTTGGGGTCGCCCCAGTATGGTCCGGAGTACGGAACTCATCCGCGCGAATGCACGGTGACGATTCGCGACGGGATTAGTTCGTATGCACGCGTAAAGCTGATCCAGAATCTCGAACAGGCAGACGTCGTAATCGTGGCCGTAGGAGACGATCTACCGCTCATCGGTGAGTGCAATAGTACGGCAACACTCGAGCTTCAGGGAAACCAAGTCGAGGTCCTCGACGCGGTAGCTGCCAGCGAGAAGCCCTTCATTGTCGTTCTCGTTGCAAGCAAACCCCACGTGCTCCCGCCCAGCGCACTACGCGCGAACGCGATTCTATGTTGCTTCAATCCTGGAATGATGGGTGGCACTGCGGTTGCAGAGGTCCTGTTTGGTGCTGTCAATCCAACGGGAAAGCTGGCTATTTCGTACCCACGACACGTTGGGCAACAGCCCGTCTTCTATAATCAGGTTCGAGGGCAGCATGGTGATCGCTACGCTGATCTCACCCAAGAGCCGTTGTTCCCTTTTGGGCACGGCTTGTCTTACACGCACTACGAATACCGCAATCTGCGCGTCCTAACACCGTGTCTTCGATTGGGCGAGTCCGTGGAGTTCGAGGTCGAAGTCACGAACCAGGGGCAGTGCGAGGGCTCCGAGATTGTTCAGGTGTACGTTTCCGATCTGGTAACGTCAGTAACTTGGGTCAACCGCAGCTTGGTTGCGTTCGCGCGTATCCCGCTCCAGGCCGGGGAAACCCGATGTGTGAGATTCAGCATTCCTTGTGAACGCTTGGCGCTCGTGAATGCGTACGAGCAACGGCTGGTTGAGCCTGGAGAATTCGATTTATTTGTGGGCGGTTCGTCGCGGTCCAGCGCCGCATTACGAGAGCGCTTCGTGGTACTCGGGGATTCGTTCTCGTTCGAATCGATCCCGGGCGTGGCACGCAAAGACACGCCCTAGACGGGGCACGACCGGAGCACGACTTTGCGTCGTCGGCTCGATCGTCCGCTCGTCGCTTGCGCGGCGGCTTCGAGCGTGTCGGTGGGTGTCACGGAAATGTCTTCGACAGATCCGTCCAACGGCGATCGATGAATGCACGCGCATAGGCGGCTTCCCCAGCTGAGTCATGGAAGTCGTTGTTTCGATTACTTTGGAAGTACGATCGGTATTGCGTCTGCCACTTTCGGTCGTCGCGCTTCGCCGCGGTGGCCGTCTCGGCCACCATGACATCGAATGCCTCAAGCACATTCTCTTTGCTGAGAGCGCCGCGCAGCATACTTGAATAGCGCGCCTTGAGTTCGGCCGATAGCGCGGGGTTGTTCCAGATCCTGCGCCAGAGATGGTTGCGGTTCGTATACCCAAAGCCGCCGCTCGATTGGTAGACGATGTCAGCCGGATTGAGTGAGGTCTCGAAACGAGCGGTTTGCCAACGCTGTCCAAAGCACTCGTTGAAATCCCACGGCACCATACGCCAAGGTGTGTTCGCGATCGGATCGTGATAGTGGAGTGTGTTCTTGCCCAAACTGTCGAACGCTTGAATCGCCGTGGTGTGAATAAACCAGTTGTAGTAATTCTGCACATCGAGCACGTTGGGCAATTCGCTCTGGAACTCCGCCTCATCCGAGTTAACTACGAAACCGACCAGCTCACTCAGATCCGCAAATGCATCGGCTTGCCCGGCCAACGGCGTGCCGTCCTTCTTTTCGTAGCCCTGAGCCAAATCGGTCTTGAGATCCGTCTCGATCTGCGGCTGGGGTTCGTTGTAGCGGAACTTGGCGAAATTGGCCTGATGATCGATCCCCATGTAGAGATTGCCGAGATCGCTGTAGCCAAAGTGTGCAAAGTGGCTAGCGCTCACCTTGTCCGAGGCGGCGTATACGCCCCAATACTGCCCGTTGACGAATAACACCAGGCTGAACTGTCGCACGCGGACATTGTTCGGGTCCATGCGGTTCCAAAGCTCGAGCGCAAGCCGGTATCTCACCTGAGATGGATCGTCAAACGTAGTGATGAGCTCAAGGTGACGGCGGCTTTTGACGGCTCCTTCCAGGATCTCCTCGCTGAATTGATCGGATTCGGGAAATCGCAACGAGTAATTCCTCTTCGGGTACCGCAGGGAGGTGTTGCCACGGTACTTGGCTTCTGCGGCGAAGGTGTGTCCTCGATAGACGATGGTTGCTGGCACCCACGCCTTGTTTCCTGTGGTCGGATCAATGGCGTTCTCCTCGATCGTGCTTGGAACGGTCAGATGCAGCACCGGCAGGCCGTATTCCTCCTGGTAAGCACTCGGATCCACCACTGGGACGTTACTAGGATCATCGAACGCGTCCGCGACCCCGATCTTGAGCTTGCCGGTTTCACCCTGTGGCACTGCTACGGATAGAGTGTAGAGGCCCGCCTGCGAAAGGGTTGGTGTCCAACTCACGGTCGCCGTTTCCGCGTCAAAACGGGCACCGTCAGGCAAATTCTCGATCGAGAAGGCGATTCCCTGAGTGCTTCGACCCGTCGCGCATCGTAACTGAATCGTCGCGGATTGTCCTTCTTCGATCCAAGTGGCGTCAGCGCCGGGATTACACTGCGATGGTGGCGTCGACGAGGATTTGCCACCTTGTCCCCCCGCTACGGGAGAATCGCCGCCGATTGAACCCGATCCGGCTGTAAAGTTGCTCCCCGCGCTGCCTCCATTGTTTCCCGAACACGCAACGGACGCGGCAACAAGAGCACTCACAAAGGATAAGGACGTAGCGCGCATAGCCATGAGTTTCAGAACTATGACTCAATTCTCCGAGTTGCTCACTCAGTATCCTCGACTCTCATCGGCGGATGTCGGACGAGTTCTGCCACCCAACCCTGCCTGACGAGTAATCAGCGGCGCATGCCGCTTCATCGGTTGGCCCATCATCCATTCCTCCGCCCACGAGCGGCGCAATCTAGCTCGAAGAGCGCGTGCCGCTGTTTCCGTGCGTTTCCCGAAGGTTTCCTTCGCCTTTGCACGGCTTTTCTGTGCGCACCAAGCCTACATCGCAGGGCTCGCTTCCGAACAAGTGTCGATTGCCCGCGCACCAACACCAACATCAACGCGGAGTCCAAACCTGTCGCATGCGTAGCGGCTCTCCATCGCTATTGAGCGGTGGCCACCCTGGCTGAGGGAACCCCGTTGAGCATTTCACGAACCTTACGCGCCAACACGTCCGATCCAAATGGCTTACTGATGAAGTGTAGATTTGGTCCTAACCCACCCGCCAATACGTTGCTTTGGTCCGTGTAACCGGACATCAAGAGCACCTTGAGTTCTGGTTGCATGCCGAGCAAGCGCTCCGCCAATTCGCAGCCCCCAAGTCCGGGCATTAC
Source organism: Myxococcales bacterium (assembly GCA_050263495.1). Classification (GTDB taxonomy): domain Bacteria; phylum Myxococcota_A; class Polyangia; order Polyangiales; family Polyangiaceae; genus FEN-1139. The sequence continues at coordinate 4,103 of JBLNFG010000415.1, forward strand.
GA
>JBLNFG010000416.1:0-4948 GCA_050263495.1 Myxococcales bacterium
GACGCCCGAGGGACGCACGCCGCTTGCCATTCGTCGCGCGTGCATGCTCCTGGTGCTGCGCATCGTTGCACCGCTTACGAGCGAAACATCGGCGGAGGCACGCTCACGCTCGCGCGTTATCGAAGAGAGAACTCGCGACCAGAGTTATAAGCTCGCGCCAGTTGAAGGCAGGGCGGCGGCGTTGACAGGTGATCCGGAAATCGACGCGCTCCTTGGTCCCTACGCACGCCATTCTGCCTTGGGGACTGCCTAATGCGAGGACGGCTGATTTACCCCTTCCTGGCTGAGCTTTGCCGCCTAGACACAGCCGCCATGGCGGGCTTCGCTGCTAGTGGGGCGAGCTCGCGCGACTCAGCCTACGATCCGGACTTCAAGGAAGCGGTGCTGGTTGATGCCGACGAGGACGGCATCGCTGAGCCCTTGCGTCGTGAGTTTCCGCCCGTGCGCACCCTCTGTCAGATCGAGCCCGAGACGCTGGACGCGCTTCGGATGCTCGACGCCGGCAACGCGCCGCGTTCGCGCTTGCTGCTCGTCTTTCACTTCCGCGATCTAGAGCGGATGGGGCTCGTCGATGTGTCGACCGGCGAGGCGCTGATTCGCCCGAGTGATCGCCTCAACGCCATCTATGAGCTTAGCGGCAAGCTGGTGCAATCCATCCGCACGCCGCCCGGGCTCTACGTCACCGAGTCGCGGCCGATTGGCTTTGGCCTTCATCGGGCCCGACCCGCCCGGAACTTACTCCTCGTTACCTTCGAAGACCGATCACCCACACGGAGCAATCAATGAAGTATTGGCCTCTCATCTTACTCACGCTGCTTAGCGCAGCGGGTTGTCGTATTCCGGACAATTGCGTGCCTCAGTCCACACGCTGCGCCGGCAATGTCGCGGAAATCTGTAACGCGAACCGCAACTGGCAAACACAGCTCGACTGCACTCGAGTGACCCAGCACTCGGGCACACCGTTCGTGTGCCAGGCGGTCAGCGAGCAAACCGAAGACGGCCCGATCGAGGGTCACACCTGCATGCCCGCCGGCTCTGCTGGTGCGGCAGGCGCATCCGCCACCCTGGAGAACGGAGACGCACAGTGAGAGGACTACTTCAATCGCTTCCGATCGTCGGAATCATCGCGCGACTCGGTGAACCCCCCGATGCCGTAGTGTCGGCGTTCTGGAAGCACATGCAGTCGCACTACGGAACGAGTCTCGTCAACAAGCTGAGCAGCGTTGAGATGAACCTCCTCAGCCAGGCCCTCGACGCGCTCGGCATCCTAAAGAAGGTCGAGCTCCTCGAGAACTTCACGACTACCATCGGTCGCAACATCTACGTGCCATTCGAACCGGGTGTGCCGCGCGCCGGTTGGGATTTATGGAGTCAGATCGTCATCTGTGTGCATGAGCACCAGCACATCGAGCAGCAACGGCGCCTTGGGATCGAGTACGAAGCGCGTTATCTCGCCGATCGGGCGTCGCGCGCCGAGTTCGAGACCGAGGCTCTTCGGAGCAATCTCGAGCTTGCGTACTGGCGCACAGGCAAAATCCCTTCCACCAAGGCGCTCGCGAGCACCCTCTCGAACTACTGCTGCGGCGCAGCTGATATCGCGGTTGCTTCGAAGGAGCTTGCTCTGTCGGCGCTCTCGATTCGCTGCGGCGCGGTGCTGAACGAGGCCTCGAAGGTCGCGCTCGATTGGCTCGATGAGAACGCCCCTAACCTGAAGGCGAAGTAATGTCGGTCGCGCGCACCGGTGACTGGGATCGTGCTCGTCGGCTTCTCGAAGCCGGTCCAACACGGCTGCGCGCGGCCGTGGCAAAGGGCCTTCAACAAGAAGCCCACGAGCTTCGAAAGCAAATCGTCCGGGGCCTGACCGCTCAGGCTCCGGGCGGTGCGCCGCTAAAACCCCTATCGCCCCTAACCTTGGCAGCACGGCGCTTGACGGGTTTCAAGGGTACCAAGGCCCTTATCGTGCGCGCAGACTTGCGCAACGCGATCGCGGTCGTCCTTGATGGCGACCAGGTCTTCGTCGGCGTCTCGAGAAAGGCGCGCGCCCGAGACGGTAAATTGCTAGTAAACGTGGCGAAGGTGCAGGAGTTCGGCGGCCCGCCGGTGGTGATCCCCATAACGCCGAAGATGAGTCGATTTCTGTGGCTCCTCTTCAAAGAGGCCGGCATCACGCGCCGCTCGGGCAGTGGCAAGGGCGTGGTCGTGACGCAGACGCCAGCGCGGCCGTTCTTGAGGCCAGCGTTTGAGCAGTTCCGCGGTGGCGCAAGCGAGCGTTTCCTCGAACGCGGCGCCAAGGAGCTTGGCTTTGGAGGGTTGGGCTAATGGCATTGCCCACTCTTCTGAGCATCGAGCCATCCGAAGGCCCCGCAAGCGGCGGCGACCTGGTGCGCGTCACGGGACGGCAATTCGCCTCACAGGTCGCGATTTCTTTTGGTGGGCTGCCCGTCGCGGTTACCGCGGTGCGTGAAGAGGCAGGGCTCAGCATTGCTGACGTGCGCGTGCCAGCGCACGAGGCAGGCACGGTTGAAGTAACAGTCCAGAACCTTGACGCCTCGGGTGCACCGATTGATGGCGAGTCGGCGACCCTTCCCGCTGGATACCGCTACTTACGCGCCCAACTAGCCGACGAGAGTGACCTCACACGCATCGTGCGCCAGCTTCTTCGAGAGCTGAAGCGCCAAGTGGTCGCTAACGTCAGCACCACAGTATCGATCGATTATGACGACACGCCAGCCGAGGGCGTGATCGCCGTGGCAACAGTGCCCTCAATCGTCCTATCGGGACCGAGCTTGCGCGTGAATCGCTTCTTCTCGACCAATGAGAGGCGGGAGGAAGCAGCGTTGGGGCCATCGGGACCAGAGCTTGCGCGCCGTTGCTCCCCGCTCACCGTCGATCTGGTCTTCACGCTCACGGTCACCTCCTCACGCACGGCCGAGCTTCTGAACCTCATGGCGGCGGTTGCCACCTTCCTTCACCGCAATCGATGGGTTGAGCTCGATCGCGATCCGAACAATCCGAGTCTCGGTCGAGTGCGCTGGGAGATGGATGCCGAAGGTGAGCTGCGCACCGAGCTCGAGAACAAGGGCGACGTGCGGGCGTTCACCTGGGGATTTGTTGTGCGTGGCTTCGACATCGATGAGGGGCAGGTGCTCGACCGAGCTCGGGCCGTCGCGAGCACGGAACTCGAATTCTATCAGCTGAAGGACGCCGACCAATGACCACAATTCTCACCAACCGAATGCGCCGGATGCTGGTATTTGCTCTCTACCACGATGAGTACTGCGAGCACCTTGGTCGCTGCGCTTGCACGGAGACCAGGCGTCGGGGAGGTCCCCTCGTTCCGGATTCATTGACACTGCCGGCTCAGACCAATGTCGAAGTAGACGATGCGGTGCTGAGGCTCACCGATGTCGTGAGCGCCATCCGGAGAGGCGAGCTAACCGCGACGGCAAAACCAGAGGCGCAGCCAAGCCCACAGACGGATGAAGTCGCTGCAGCGGACGCCGCACGAGGTAGCGGTGATGCTGCCGTTTCCGACGATTCCGAATCAACGTTCCCTCCGCAACCAGCGGAAGGGTCTGAGCCAGTTCTAGCCGAACACACATCGCGTGTTGGAAAGAAGCGAGGGCAAGCATGAGTAACGAGCTCCTTTCATCCAAGGTCATCGTCGAAGAGGAAGAGCCGCGGATTCGTGGGGTGCAACCAGCTCCGACGTCGGTTGCGGGTGCGGTTGGCATCACCGAGCGTGGTCCAGTTGGCGTGGCAACGCTCTGTGGGTCCTTCGACGAGTACGAAGCCACCTTCGGCGGCTTTACCGCAAACTCCGACTTGGCACTCGCAGCGATGGGCTTCTTCCAGAACGGCGGCTCTGAGCTCTGGGTGGTTCGGACCCTGCATTACAGCGATCCGTCAAATCCTGCGACGGCAACGGCCACAGCGAGCGAAGTGCGTTTCCGCGCCGACGCAGCGGACGTACTAGTTGTGAGAGCCAAGACCCCAGGAAGTTACGGCAACCGCCTTCAGGTGGAGTTGCGCGCTCCGTCCAATGCAAGAGCCGGCTACTTCGATCTCTTGGTCATCGAGGACGGCACGTACCGGGAAGCCTTCCCCAACGTCTCCCTAAACCCAGATGCTGCTCGCTACGTGGAGACCGTTGTCAATCACCCGAGTCTCGGTTCGACGATGGTAACGGCCAGGGTACCGCAAGCGCAGCTAAACCCCGTATCACTTACTGGCACGAGCGCCTTGGCGGGAGGCTCTGACGGTCTAGCTGATCTTAGTGACGCCGATTTCGCTGGCTCGGAGGCAGGAAAGACGGGCCTTCGCGCCCTGGATGCGGTGCAGAGTCTGTCGCTCTTGCTCGTGCCGGGCCGAGCGACCCCCGCCGTGCACTCGGCGATGATCGCGTACTGTGAAGTCGTGCGCGATGGGATGGTGTTCGCGATTCTTGATCCACCTGCAGCGCAGAGCGCGACCCAGATGGTTACGTATGTGAGCTCGACCGCTGCGCTCGAGAACTCGAGCGAGCACGCCGCGATCTACTGGCCGCGCATCAAGGTGCTCAATCCGAAGAAGAGTGTCTTTGGTTCCGCCGACCAGATTGTCGTACCGCCGTCAGGGCATATCGCGGGCGCGTTCGCTCGCACGGATGCGGCGCGAGCGGGCGGTGTCTACGACTCGCCCGCTGGGATAGAAGAGGGCCGATTGCTCGAGGTGCTCGGCTTCGAAACGGACGAGGCGCTCGAGGAAGCAAAGCGCGATCTTGTCTACCCGCACCGTATCAATCCCCTTACGACCGCGCCCGGGTTCCCGCGCTACATCGACGGGTGCCGCACGCTGAAGGGCAGTGGCAACTTCCCGTACATCGCCGAGCGTCGCGGCGTCATCTTCATCGAGCGGAGCCTTCGCAACGCCCTTCAGTTTGCTCGACACAAGAACAACACTGAAGCGC
>JBLNFG010000417.1:0-9297 GCA_050263495.1 Myxococcales bacterium
CAATTGCGCACCAAACACTCAATACGATCAGAGTCTCGAATGAACCTCTACGGGCAGGAGCAGGGCCACCGGCCGATTTGCGTCTTACCCGGCTCGAGTGGACCTCCGATAGCGCGATGCCGAGTGGTGTCCCGATCACCAGTGCAGCCTCCAGCACCGTCGCGAGAGCAGCCGCCCAGAGGGGTAAAACTGTGCGCCAAGCCACATTCTGCCGAAAGCAGAGTGGGGCCACCCAGAGTGCCGCCAAAAAAGCTCCGGCGAGCATGATCAGCCCACAAGAAGCCACGGTGTAGCGAAAAGGACGGGGCAGCGTCACGGGTTTGGCCAGGCTAGCGCACGAGACGGCACAATGCAGTCCAAGCGATTCTGAGTTGAGCGACGTTGGGGCTGGGTGGTGTTATGCTCCGCCCGTCCCCCTGGGTGTGGCCCAGATTGGCCGCCCTGAGTGGATTTCGCGGAGGGAGCATGCATCTCGCTAGGTCGTTCGCGTTTGCCGCCACAATTGTTACTTTTGCGCTCAGCCACACCAGTGGGGCAATGGCCCAATCCGTGGAGCCATCATCCACGGGCAAGGGCATTGTTGGCGGAACTCTTTTAGGCGCTGAATTGGTGCTTCTGACTGAAGCAGCCATCGATGTGTCACCAGAATGGCTCTACTATGTTGGAGGCGCAGCAGGAGCAGTTGGCGGTGGTGTCGCCGGTTATTTCTTAGAAGACAAGCTGACTTCGAAATCAAACATGTTGCTCCTTGCGGGTGGCATGCTTCTCGTAATTCCGACCACGGTCGCGGTGCTCAGTGCAACGGCGTACGAGCAACCAGCCGAGTACACGCAAGACAGTCACCCGAAAGACGAGCTTCCAGCCGATCCGGCGATACCCGCCTCACCGGCAAGCCCGACCGCACCTGCTGGTGACGGGACTGCGCCGACTCCTTCAGACGGTTCAACACCGCCGAGTGCGCCCGGATCACCGACACCAGCCACGACGCCCGCGGCTCCAACGCAATCGCCGGCGCCAGGGTCTACCCTCACTAGTCACAATCATCACAAGAGGCGCATTCGTCCCTCGCTGCCGCCACCCGCACTCGTGGGCATTGACGCACAGAAGCGCGTACATTGGGGCATTCCGGCAGTCGAAGTACGCGACACATTCTCACGTGTTGAAGTTGCTCAGTTTGGCGTTCAGCAGAAGACCGAATTGCGTATTCCCGTGTTGAGAGTGGCCTTCTGAGACGGGGCGCAGTGGCCGTTGCGGGTTAGGTGGTCCCGAGTTGCGCGAAGACTATCGCCCACCCATGAAGTGACGTACCATCGCGCAGTAGGGACCAGCTCCTCGCATCATCCGAACCCCAACTCCCATAGCAGTCACTATGCAGAAATCCGGGAACTCGCGCGGCCGTTCCAGTCATGACCCATCGCTCGGAAAGGTCATTGCCGGTCGCTACCGTTTAGAGGCACGCATTGGCGAGGGCGGCATGGGCGTCGTCTATCGTGCTCGCCATGTGCTGATCGACCGAGTTGTCGCCGTCAAGCTCATCCGTCCAGATCTCCGTGGGGAAACCCATCTTCGCGCGTGGATGCTGCGTGAGGCGCGAGCGGCCAATCGCGTTGACCATGCACACATCATCGACATTCATGACATCGGTGAGACGGACGACGGCGAGTTGTACCTGGTGATGGAGTATCTCGTTGGGACACCGCTTTCGGCCGAGCTGGCACGCGGCCCGATGCCAATTCAGCGCGGCGTAGACGTACTCGAGCAAATGTGCGCCGCGCTCGCCCGCGCCCACGATCTTGGAGTCGTCCACCGCGACCTCAAGAGCGACAATATTCTGCTTACTAGCCGCGGCGGACGTAAGGACTTCGTCAAGATTCTCGATTTCGGATTGGCGGCTCTGGCTCATGACCCTCGGCTCGCTCCAAAAGGAGCCGTGTTCGGAACGCCGGAGTACATGTCACCAGAGCAGGCGCGAGGGGAACAGGCCGGGCCGCAATCGGACCTCTATGCCCTGGGCGTGTTGTTTTTCGAAATGCAGACAGGACAGTTGCCGTTTCGCTCAAACGATCGAGAAACCCTGCTCGAGATGCAACGTACGGCACAAGCACCGAAGCCGAGCGGGATTAGGAAAGATTGCCATCCAGTTGCTGAACGCATCGTTCTGAAGCTTCTGGAAAAGGATCCGCGCAAACGTTATCGCGACGGACATCATTTGCTGGAAGAACTGAAGGCACTGCAACGTTCGTTGCCCAGCAACTCGTGGGAGCGCGAGGGCACAGAGGCGGCCCCAGCCCCTCCACCACCACCGCCGCCGAAGTCGACGAGTGTTACGGATTGGCCGAATCGGGCAGGGCTATTTGCTCGCATGGTTGCGCGTGCCTACCCTTCCGGAGGCACTCCGGACGATGTTCTGCAGAGCCTCAATCAGTTGTGGGAAGTAGCCGCGAAGGCGAACAGCCTCGAAGGGGAAGTCGCCAGTCACACGCGTAAACTCGAAGCGCTCGAGCGACGAGGACGTGCACTGCGAGCCGAAATCGGACGAAAGGTGGAGGAACTAGCGCAAGAGGAATCGCGCGCTTTGCGCGAAGCCGCCGCTTTCGCCGAGGAAGAAGAAGCCGCAAAATTGGAGCTTGCTCGCTCGCAACAGATCGCTCGCGATCGCCAGTATGCCGCTGACCAAGCAGAGCGAGCAGGAACGGCAACGCGTGCTTTGTACGAGGCATCGGGCGCGGCCAAAGCGCTCATTGATGCTAAACGCGACTGGCTTCGTACGCGCGAGGACCGTCGAAGTGCTCGCGAGACAACTGCGCGTGAGCTTCGACGACAGATAGAAGAGCTTCGAGCGCAACTGGCACGCTATGCAGAAGCGCTGGAAGAAGACCTGCAGGCTGGACGCGAGAAAGTCGCGAACCGCACGCGCGATGGTTTGCGATTCGAAAAGGCGTTTCTGGACGCGTCTAGCCTCTTGGTAGGTCATCTACGAGGCAAACCCGAATGCCGTGAGCTAATGGCAGAGCTGAACTCGCCGAGCATGACCGGTAGCCAAAGTGCCTCCTCGATGTCGGCAGGGTCGGGTGCTGCGGCTCCCCCAGCTGCGGCGGTATCTCGGACCGCTTAGCCGCTGGTGGTCTTGGATATCGCGTCTTCTGGTTGGCGTCAGCACAAACGGGCGGCGTCGAGCGACGGTCTCGAGCCGCGGCGATGTCTACCCTGAGCACGATGCTCTTGACCCCATTGGCCATCGCGAAGCTGTGGCAAGCGTGCACAGCACCCCCTAGAGAGCAGTTGCGCTCATATTTCGGCCCACTTCACGCTTAGGTGGTCCGGCAGATCCCCCGCGGTTATCCCCATCGGCTCCGGGATAGTCCTTGTTCGTCCTGACTCGCCTCTCGCCGCCGCTCGCCCGTCGGCATGTGCGGTTTGCTTCGATTACAGGAAGGGCTCCTCTCGTCGAGACACCCACGAGACAGCGCCCCTGCGGGGCACACAAAACACGTCGGGCGAGACTCGAGGCAGTCTCGCCCGATCTGAGTGCTTCACGAAACGAAGCGCGCTGGCCTCTTACTCACCCGCGTGCAGTGTCGACCTCAGGTTGGCATGTTGTTGTTGCGCTTCGGCCAAGTGAGATCACGTCGGTGCTGGACCGAACCCATCAGGCGGCACAACTTTCGCCGAGTTTCGGCAGGGTCGATCACCGCGTCAATGAATCCGCGCTCAGCAGCTTGGCGTGGAGACAAGAACAGATCCTCGTACTCCTTGGTGCGCTTGGCCATTTCAGCCTTCGGGTCTTCCGCAGCAGACAACTCGCGCTTATACAAGACCTCGACAGCACCTTTGGCGCCCATCACAGCGATCTCCGCTGACGGCCACGCGAGCACGACGTCACCGCCGACATGCTTTGAGCTCATAACGATGTAGGCTCCGCCGTAAGATTTTCGGAGAATGACCGACAGCTTCGGAACATCCGATTCACAGTAGGCGTAAAGCAGCTTGGCGCCGTGAACGATCACGCCATTATGTTCCTGATCCTGACCCGGCAGGAACCCGGGAACATCAACCAACGACAGGATCGGGATTCGGAACGCATTACAGGTTCGAATGAATCGAGCCGCCTTGCGAGAGGAGTCAATATCGAGCACGCCAGCGAGCACTGAAGGCTGATTCGCAACCACACCCACGACTTTGCCGCCTAGACGAGCAAAGCCCACGACAATGTTGCCAGCAAACTTCTCCTGCACTTCCATGAACGAGCCCTGATCGAGCACTGAATCGATCACCTGGCGAACGTCAAACGCGGCTTGGGAATCGGAAGGAACGATCTTCCGCAACTCAGGGCACAGCCGATCGACCGGGTCGCGGCACTCGATGTCCGGAGGTGCTTCGTTACAGTTTTCTGGCAAGTAGCCCAATAGGTGTCTTGCCTTTTCGATAGCGTCGACATCTTGTGCGGCGGTGAAGTGCGCTAAACCGGTCCTGGCAGCGTGGACGCTGGCACCTCCGAGTGCCTCGACGCTCACATCTTCGAAAGTGACCGTCTTTACCACCTTGGGACCGGTCAGGAACATATAGCTCCTGCCCTCTGCCATGATCACGAAGTCGGTCAATGCAGGGCTGTACACGGCGCCGCCCGCGGCTGGTCCGAGGATGATCGAGATCTGAGGGATAACGCCGGAGCAACGTACATTCCGGTAAAAAATCTCGCCATACCCAGACAGCGAATTGACGCCTTCCTGGATCCGCGCGCCGCCAGAATCACAGATTCCAATCATGGGCGAGCCGTTGCGTGCAGCCATGTCCATGACCTTGCAGATCTTCGCGGCGTGCACCTCGCCCAGCGAGCCCCCTAACACAGTCTTGTCTTGGGAGAAGGCAAACGCGGCTCGTCCTGCACTTTTGCCCGTTCCGGTGATGACTCCGGCGCCCGGGGGGCGTTTCTTGCCCATACCAAAAGCTTCGGTGCGATGGATGACGTTCGCGTCAAATTCCTCGAAAGTCCCGGCGTCGAACAAGAGTTCCATCCGCGCACGAGCGAGGTTGATGGCAGGTTCCTGACCTGCCGAAGTCGATTTCGCGGCTTCAGTGCTCATTAGCGATCCTCAACTGTGAATGTCTCTGCAAACTAAGTTTGTTTTCGTGCTGGATCCGCCGCTGATCGATGCAGCGATCTCGCACGAACTCGATATTCGGGACGGCTCGAGTGTTCTGTGAGCTCAACGCAGCCCGCACGCTCGCCGCGATTCCGAACGGCACCCAAGAACGATCATTTGCTTCCAGACGCAACGATCGTCGCCAGCAAGTCTCCTCGACGTACCGTCTGCCCCACTTTGACGGCATAGGAGACCGTTCCGGCAACAGGTGATGGGATCGTGTTCTGCATCTTCATCGCTTCGAGCACAATTAGGGCGTCGCCCTTCCCGAGTTCGGAGCCTTCCTTTGCACAAAGGCTAACAATGTTGCCGGCAATCGGCGCAGCAATGCGCCCGGAGTGTTCGACTGCTGGCGGTGGTGGTTGGCTTAGCACCTTTGACCGAAACTCATGAGTATCGGCCAGATGCACCCGCACGCGTCGACGTTCACCATTGGCCGCCAGAGCAACCAACTCGCCGTGCTCGTAAAACAGCTGCAGTGGGACACGTTGTCCGTCGGCAGTTGAAACGGTAACACCGCTCTGACTTGCCTCGACGCCGAGCTCTTGTCCGACTCCGTCGACTGTTAGTGACTTAGGATCATTGGGATCGATACGAACGTCGAACCTAGACCCATCCTCGAGCTCCACGATGTAGTGGAGCAATGTCGATGTCATGTTCGAAACTTCCGCAACCCTGCCGCGTAATGTGACTCAGCCTCAAACGCGCAGCGGCAGATGCTCACGTTCAGGCTCAGCAACGAGACCTCGATGCACAGCAAGAACCACAGCAGCCGCCAGGCTAGAAGCAGGAAGGACCGGAGGAGCGTCGAAGAAGCCAGAGGGTGTCCCAGTGCCCTTCACAGGCGACGTGGACTGGTCGAACGACGACTTCGGAAACAACGCAACAGCACTTTGCATAGATTCACTCTCCGGGGAGGGCCATTAGGCCCGACTGCGGTTGGTCGGTCGCTTGCAATTATTGGTCCAATTGCTGACCGTTACTACTCGCGTTTGAACGACGGCACAAGCGCAGAAATAACGCAATTTCCGTAGCAGAGAGCCTGATGCGCTCACCAATTGAACGTGGTGTTCCGCGTATTTCGATTCGCAGTAATCGCGAAATGACGCAACTGCCACGTGGCTGCACGCGCCTCGGCTTACGTATCCGCATTCACGACTGGTACTTGGCATCGATATGGCTGCCGCCGCCAACAGCACAGGCGTTGGACCTTGACACACGCACTCACACACGTGAAGGCTGAACCGAGTTTCAGCCAGGGCGAGCCCAACGCCGCTCGCTCTAACCGATTGAATCGAGAAGCAACCCTGGCAAAGTGAGCCCGCATGTCTCTCGTAAGAATCATCTCCAATACGTCGACCAACTATGAGTCAGAGGTCCGTGAACTCGCGTCTCGGCTGCGCAGCGGCGGCCTCACGGCCGCCTCAGAGCGCTCCGAGCTCGACGTCACGTCCATCGTTCGCGATCTCTTGGAGCAGGTGCGAACGGGAGGAAACAGTGCAGTCGCCGCTTTGACCTCGAAGCTGGATCGCGCGGCAATCACGCCGGAAACGCTGCGCATCCCTCAAGACGAATTGCAGAGGGCACACGCCGAAGCTGACCCAGAGTTCATGGAATTGATGCGTCGTGTCATCGCCAACATCCGCGAATACCAAGAGCACATTCGGATTCGCGCTCCCGAGCCGTTGCTGCGTGGCGGACGAGTACTCGGTGTCCGTTATACCCCGATTGACCGGATCGGCGTGTACGTACCGGGTGGGCGCGCGCTGTATCCGTCTACCGTTCTTATGACGGTTGTTCCTGCCCAGGTTGCAGGTGTTCGCGAGGTTGTCATCGCCTCACCACCAACGGGCGGTGATATCTCCCCGATGGCGATGGCGCTAGCGGTCGAGCTAGGCATCACTGAGGTGTACCGCATGGGGGGAGCGGTTGCTTTGGCCGCGCTCGCGTTCGGTACTGAAACGATTCCGAGCGTTCAGAAGATAGTGGGTCCTGGCAATGCCTTTGTTGCCGAAGCAAAACGGCAGTTGTTCGGCCGGGTCGGCATTGACTCAATCGCTGGCCCAAGTGAAGTATTCATCGTGGCGGACGATGGTGCGACGCCAAGTTACGTCGCGGCTGATCTGCTCGCGCAAGCCGAACACGACCCAGGCTCCGCCTTACTGGCAACGCCCAGCGCTGAGCTAGCCAAGGCGGTGGCTGAGCAGGTCGAGCAGCAGGTGCTCGCCTTGGAGCGCCGCGAGGCTATCGCCGCGGCCCTCAGAAAGTACAGCGCCATCATTGTCACGCGCAGCCTCGACGAGGCGTGCGATTGGGCAAACGAGTTCGCCACCGAGCACCTGCAGATTATGACGCGTGCCGATGCACACTGCCTTCAACGCATTCGACACGCAGGAGCCATCTTCGTAGGTCAGCATACGCCCGTCCCCGTGGGAGATTACTTCGCTGGACCGTCCCATGTCTTGCCTACGGGAGGTACGGCGCGGCAATTCGGCCCACTCTCGTGCAACGAGTTCCTCAAGGCCACCAGTCTGATTCATTACGAACCGGGTCACCTGGCAGAAGATGGGCCCTTCATCGAATCGTTCGCGCTGAAAGAGGGTCTTACCGCCCATGCTGCGGCCGTCGCAGTTCGCGGACGCCCCGCTTGACGGCGAAACCCAGTGCGAATTGGCAGCTCAAACGCTACTGGTTCAGCTTTCGCACGACGACCGCCGAGACGCCAAGGCCGGACTCTGATCCGTGTGCAGCGAGATAGTTCCGAATAAAAAACTCGCGAATTGCCCGCGGCTCAGGAGCTCGGCCAAGACGTTCCAGATCTGCTGCGTCTGGTAGCCACCGGACCCTAATCACTCGACCGTTGGAGCGCATGCGAACCTCGGCACCGCGTGCCTCAAGCTGCAATGGTACCCCCGGAAGCACGTCGACGCTCGACGGTGGCATTTCCGTGGTCGGCTGAGACTTGATGAAACGGTAATCGTCCCATGCATTAGGACCAATCCGTTCGAAATGACCGACAATACTCGCGCGATACGGACGCGAGGCTTCATGTGTTGGGTCAAGAACGTCCGCTGACTTGACGAGCTCCAAGGTTCCTCGCTGACCGCGCTAGAGTGGATTTCGTAGAAATGGAACGGAAAGGAGCCGCCATCGCAATTCCGCGCCACGGATTGCGATGAACTCAGCTGGCGGCTGCAACCTCAGTAGCTTGTCGCAAAATCCGCTCAGTGCTCGCAGTGCCGAGACGCGTCGCCCCCGCCGTTAAGAACGATAGCGCATCGGAATAGCTGCGGATTCCACCGGATGCCTTCACCTTGCAGACGGGCCCCGCGTGCTCCCGCATCAGTGAAACGTCGTCCAGCGTCGCGCCTAGGGTGATACTGGTGCCGTCGGGTCTCGTTGCCAACGCAAAGCCAGTCGACGTCTTCACGTAGGCTACGCCGTATTCTCGGCACAGCTGACATAACCGGATTTTGTGCTCGCGATTGGATATTAGGCCCGTCTCGAAGATAAGCTTGAGAATGCCGCCGCGATCGATCACCGTTCTGTTGTACGCCTCGATCTGCCCGGCAACAGCGGCCCAATCCTCCGACACGACTCGTGCCAGTGTGATGACTGCATCAATCTCCGTTGCGCCCTCTGCAAGCGCTCGCTCGGCTTCGAGGCAGACCAAGTCGGTGGGCGAGTTTGCATGAGGAAAACCGACGACCGCACACGTTGCTACCCCGCTGCCCTCCAGTCGCGCGCGAGCCCGAGCGACGTCAGCCGACTTGACGCATGCCGCCGCTACTTGCCACTGCTTAGCTAGTTCACAACCCTGGTCGAACTCGCGATCGCTCTGCGACGGCTGAAGCAGCGGGTGGTCAATCGATTTCGCAAGTTCACTTGGCGATAGCGTCGAGTTACTCGGACTAGGGGACGAGCTGTTCGTCTGTTTCGGCATCGACTACGACAATAGCATCTGTCGGACATGCTCGCGCACTCTTGAGTATTGTCTCGGTGTCGTCGCCGATATCCCGCTTGCAGCACGCGATGCCCTCCTTGTCGATCTCGAACGTGCCAGGGGCCTCGTCGGCGCATGCACCATCGCCGATGCATTCTTCGCGGATTACTCTGATTTTTAGCTTTGGGTTCGTCATTCAGGCCTCCTTCG
>JBLNFG010000418.1:0-3715 GCA_050263495.1 Myxococcales bacterium
CACGCGAAAGAACAAGTTGCAGCCTGGCCGCGCCAGCGCGAACGCGTCTCTCGGGATGGTGACTCGCTTGCTCGGTTCAAGGCCGTGGCACCAAGGCGCAGAGAAACAAGAACATCAAGAATTAGCTCCCGACACAGGACGATTGGGGGCTCCGAAGCCCCGGTGAACCGAACGGTGGCTGAACTGTAGTAGTCGACGTTCTTCCAGACTCTGGCGGAGAGCTCACGCCGTTTCCGGTGTGAGGAGTCCCTCAATTATTGAGCGCACCTGCTGCCACCCAAGCTCGAAAATCTGCCAGAAGCTCTGGCGTGGCGTCGCTGGCTTTGCCGTCTTCGGGCATCTTCCCGCCGAACCAGAGCAACCGTGATGAGCCCTGCACGACCAGCTTCGAAGCTGTGCCGTTAATCTGCCCGTCTGATTTCAAGAACGAATAAGCCTTGGACGCAGAATTGGACTGACTGTGACACGAAGCACAATGCCCCACAGTTCCAGTCGCCAGGTACTTGTTGTAGAGTTCCGTCCAAGTGGGCGCCTTGGCAACCGAGCTCGAATCGCCCGTGCCTGTGGCTCCGCCCGTCTTCGCCGAACTTCCGGTAGACGACAAGCTCCCGCCGGTGCTAGCGGACGTGGACGATCTAGAGCTCGTTCCACCCCGTGCATTGGCTCCGCCGCGAACGCTGGTCTCGGCACTTGTTTGACTCTGACTTCCCCCATTGCCTAGACCTACGGCACCGCCGACGTTACTACCACCGCGCTCTACTCCGCCCGTTGCGGTATGGCTGCTTCCGCCTTCAGCGACGCCCGCTCCACCGCGCTCACGCGTCGCACCACCGGCGCCTGTTCGATCGCTACGTGTTCCACCGGTACTCATCCCGCCAGCATCTGAGGAATCGGAGCTACCGCCATTCGCTGCCGGATCGCTGTTGTTCGTATTGGCTCCGCCAATCTCAGTCGTCGAGGAACCGTTATCGGTCGCATCCGAACAACTGACGCCTGCAATGCAGACACAAACACATACAGCAGCCAGCTCTGAACGAAACTGTCGAACCATCATTTTAAAACTCCCGCGCGTTGAGTTGCCCCAACCGTTTGGCGCCGAGAACGCAGTCGTCAAGTGACGCTTCCGACAAACTCCGCATGATTCGCGGGGAATGGAAGGTTCTGTTCTGGTCAGAGATCGTCATCTCTGTTTCACGCTGCGCGCGATTCGTACTTAAATTTCGTAAAGTGCGTTGGCCTTTGCCGCACAGATAAAGTCATTCTCGCTAAGGCCCTGAATCGCGTGCGTGTAGTATCGGACGACGCAATGGGTGTAGTGAATTTCCAGAATTGGGTGGTGGTTTTCACGTTCCGCCATCCACGCAACAGCGTTTGCGAATCCAACCACCATTGGGTATGACTGAAAGCGAAAGCTGCGCTCGATTGCGGGCAGATCCCGACTTCGAGTCCATCCCTCTACTCTTTTGAGGTACTCACAGACTTCCTGTTCGCTGAGGGCAGGTGCCCCTCCTTCGCAAGCTCGGCAGTGACGTGATTGGAGTTCATTCATGCCGTGGTGATTGGGGCACTTTCCCTCGAACCGCAACGAGAGCTGTTGGGTTGCAACCACAGCCAGAGCAGTTGTTGCCCAAAATGGCGCGCGAGTTGTGACAGACTCGAATGTGGTCCAGCGCTGGCAGAGTCGGCGCGCTCCCCTTGCGTTAGCAGCCCTGGGCCCTAGGCTTGCCAACGACATTCAGCTCCGTACCCCACTGCCTATGTCTGACCAAGCCGCCCGACAAAGAATTACCGAAGAGTTGCAGTCGAACCGTGTCGTTCTATTTATGAAAGGAACGGCTCTCGAGCCTCGCTGCGGGTTTTCGGCCCGTGTCGGCTCGATCCTGCGTGAGCTCGGCATAGCTTACCGCGACATCGACGTGCTTTCCGAGGATGGGATTCGAGAAGAGATCAAAGCCTATTCGGAATGGCCAACGATTCCTCAGCTCTATATCGACGGTCGTTTCATTGGCGGCTGCGATATCGTCTCGGATCTCTATGAGAGCGGCGAGCTGCAACAACTGCTCGGTCTTGGGAGGCCCAGGGAGACGGAGCGTCCTGCCGTGAGGATTACCGAACGCGCTGCCGAGGAGGTGCGCAAAGCGGCCGGCCCCGAGCTGCAGAAGCTGCGATTCGATATCGGTCCCGCTGGCGAGTATGACCTGTACTTCGACCAGGCAAAACCGGGCGACGTGGAAATTTCGGATCGAGGCATCGAGATGCTCATTAGCCGCCCGAATGCCAGCAGGGTCGATGGGTTGACCATCGACTTTGTGGAGGATGAGCTGAAGTCTGGTTTTCGAATTGAGCGGGCTCCTCAAGGCTCCAGCGCAACAGGCGATGCAGAGCAGTAGGTAATACCATGTCGACACCGGGATACCTTGAAGAGCGCGAAAGCGATCATCGTCAAGCGCGGCGGTCGGAGTTCGGCGCGCCAACGAATACTGCTTTCGCGATACGCGATGCGATCGTGACTCTGCTAGAGGACGCGCATGTCCAGGTTCAGGGCGCCGGCGGTCATTTCACCATCGACGTTGTCAGTGCGACGTTCGCGGGCAAAAGTCCTCTCGAGCGTCAACGAATGGTGTATCGTGCCATCGCGCCACTAATGAAAGGCGACAACGCACCGGTGCACGCCGTTGATCGTTTGAACACACGTGTCCCTGCCGTCACTGGACTCTGAGATTGGCCGCGCGACAGATGATGATGGGCCGCCTGCCTCGTCACGACCACTTGGAGCGCCCAAAAACACGCCGAGAGGGAGATGGGCCCGTCACCCGCAGACCATGATGGAGCGAATCCGCCTCCGCTGAGAGACCAGGTTCCAAGTACGGACAGAAGCGCGGCCACCCACATGAAAGTGGGAGGCGGCCTGTTTGAGTCCGTCTCACGTCTTCAATGGTCCCTCGGTCGAAACACCTGTGACCTGGTGTGCAACAGGACCGGATCTATCTCGAGCTTCATCAAGAGCGTCTGCCGGATCGCTTCCAATCGTTCCTTGGATACTCTCCCCTTGACGTGCGAAAGAGCCTCCTCGACGCGTCTGGCCAAATACTCCTGCTCGGTCATCTCGCCCCGCAGCACACGCAAGAGTTCGCTGCTGGGCTGCGCGGGGGTTGGCGTGGTCTCTTCGTGATCTCCGCTGCCAACGGGCGCCGTGCCGAAGCCGTCTGGCGCGGCGGACTTGCATCTGTCGAGCTTCAACCGACTCCAGTGCCGGTTGCGGCGATGCCTTCTTCTGAGCTTCATAGGACCTATGCTGACCATTGGCCTTCTCCTATTCGTTCTTGAGCCGAGTATGTTCCGGGGAATGGTGGTTCGTTGTCGAGCCGAGCATCTCTGCGCTCGTGTGAAGGATCTCTGTTCATAGGAATGGACTCGCTCCTTGCGGCATTCGATCGGCGCGACGTACTCGTCGTCTTGCGGCAGATGCGCTGTAGGTGAATGGCCATCACATCACCTGCCCCAAACACGACAGATCGAGCGTTGACCATTGGGGGCCTTTGGTTGGGCGCGCCTCGTGCGTCACCTCCAGCACGATGTCTTCGAGACTGTTCGGATTTACGTCGCGATTAGTTGGCGCAGCATTCGGGCCCGGAATGGTCAACACCCACTGCGCCCGCGCCACTGATTGTCCCCAAAGGCTCGTATTCAACGCCGCCTTGCCGAACTCGTTCGC
>JBLNFG010000419.1:0-3409 GCA_050263495.1 Myxococcales bacterium
GACCACGGCCCTACAGGACCTCTACTGCTTGGTGGTCCCGAACGGATTCTGACCCGCCGGATACCCCTCGTAATCGCAGTTCTTCCTGCTGGCTTGGCACGTCTGCTCAGTCGTATCCCGAGCCTTGTCGTACGCAGTTCCGTTACGCACGCAGTAGCTTCCCAACAGCTGACCGCCAGTACCGAGTGGGATCTCATTGAGCAACGTGCACGAGAACCCGCTGGGGCAGGGGCAGTAACGCGCCGTCTTGTCTGGCCCCGCACACCGGCACGAGCAATAAACCGAGTTATTGGCCCGCCTAGTCACCAGCTGCGGCGCAACTTCGACGCTCACGAGCCTCTTGCTGCCGTCGGGCACTTTGCAGCGTAGGCCGCCTTTGTCGGCACCCTCATTGGTGTCGGTAAGAGTGCCGTTGTCCTTCTCGTTCTGCCCATAGGGGCAGGTAACGCGACCCTGGAAGTGGTTCACCAGACAGAGCCGCGTAGCACACTGGAAAGACATGGCTTCGACGTTGACCTCTTCAACGCCATAGCCAGCGAACTCAGCGTCATACTCGTCCTCCGGAATGCAGGGATCTCCAACACCTCCCGGGGAGCAGCTGACGGTAGCGCTGCTTGCGGCGAGGATCGCGATGGTCGAAAGTATCCACTGATAACGATTCATGCGAAAAACCACCTGTCTGGCGTCCAACGGTTCCGGTAAGGTCGGAAGGAGCCTAATCTAGGGAGATGAGTTGCGTCAATAATGAAAACTCGGCGGGACCATAGACAAATCTTGGTCGGCCAGAGATCGTTGTAGTAGCCCGGCAAGCTTACAAAAAAACAGGAAGCAAACAGGAAAACGTCCCACGCCCGTTCTTCTCACCTAGACCCGCCTGTCTGCCGGTAGGGGAGCCGGGCAACCGTTCGGCGCTGCAAATTCTCCGCTACCCCAGTGGTTCCTGTCTAGCCACCACGAACAGAATCCGCGTAGTCTCGCCAACGAGTTCAGGTCCGACCCGCGCCAGGGTGAACGTGAGATCCGCATTGCTGGCTTATTACCGAGAGTCGTCCAATCGATCACGGGGCGATGAGGTATTTCAGTGTGTAGGGTGGAGAGCCACAGCCGCTTCTGAAGTGAACTGCGAGCTCTAGCCTGGACTCTAGGGGTGCACAGAACCTACACCGAAACCAAGTCTCTGTGCTCACCCCTACTGTGGCAGACAACGATACAAGTACCCAATTTCGCGGCAGTCTCAGGTTTACTAGACAGCACCCCAACCCCTCTCGGGCTGCGTGCCAGCGTAGGTCCGGTGTCAGCCGTCGGGTCGGTTGGCTGTATGAATGCAAGTCGTATGAAGATGCGCTTGACAATTCAGTGCCGCGGTAACTAACATCCGCGTCGGCCATAGCTGGTATCTACTGATTCTCATTGAATTTTCTTCTTTCAACCCAGTTAGGCCCAGGCACAGGGCGAGATTTCGGGATCGCCCGATGCGCTGACCCGAACAGTCAAAGAGAGGCTCCATGTTCCTAAAGCGCCAAGCGGCAGTGTGCATTCTGGCCTCGGCGGCCCTCGTGGGAGGCGTCGCCACGTCATCGCCGGCATTTGCCCAGAAGAAAAATGAAGTCGTTGATCTGGACGAAAAGCCCGCGGCGAAGGGCAAAAAAGGCGTCGACATCGATCTCGACGAGAACGCGCCGGCCGAGCAAGGTCCGGTAACCGCAGGGGCGCCCACAGAAGGCTTCGCCACTGCAAAGAAGCTCTTCGAAAAGGAGAAGTGGAGCGATGCGGCGCTTGGCTGGTATCGCGTTGTCAGTGGTGACACGGGCGACGATGCTGGGAACAAGCAGCTCGCTGACTACTACTTGGCAATCTGCCTTTATCGATTGAAGTTCTATCAGGCAAGCTACGCAATCTTTAGCGTTATCGCCGACAACAAGTACCATTTGAAGTTTGGCGAAACCTTGCTTTGGCTGGCCAAACTCGCAACTCAACTCCCTGAGCCGGCCGATATCATCGAGCGCGTTGGTAAGTACACCGATTCGGAGATCGCTCGGTTCGACAACGCACAGCAGAGGGACCTCTACTGGCAGTTGAACTACATGCTGGGAAGGTACAAGTACCGCAACCGGCAGTACGAAGATTCCATTCGGTTGTTCCAGAAGGTCGATCGCCGTAGCGACAACTATGTCGCCGCCCAGTTCTTCACTGGGGTGAGCTTCGTGCAGAAGAGGCAGTCGATCCCCGCCGTTCGCAGCTTCCAGCGCATCGAGAAAGCGCTCGAAGAAGGCGTCAAGGGGATCGAAGACGAGCAGCGCATGCTCGACCTTTCCTATCTATCGATGGCGCGAACCTACTACTCTGCCTCGATTCGGCTCGACGCGGAGACCAATATTCCTACCATCGACGGCCAGAAGCTAAGCGCCGCAGTCAAGTACTGGAACAAGATCGACGTTACCAGCGAGTATTGGCTAGACGCGTTGTTCGAGGAGTCCTGGGCATACTTCATGGCAGGCGACTACCCGCGCGCGTTGGGTAATATCCATACCATCCAGTCTCCGTACTTCCCGAATTCGTTCTATCCGGAAGCGGACATCTTGAAGGCGGTCATCTACTTTGCCAACTGCAACTACGACGCTGCGACGATCGTGGTGGCCCGCTTCAACAAGCACTACGTACCGATTCGAGACGAGCTGAAGAAGCTGCTTAAGAAGTACAAGGAAGGCAATCAAGAAGAGGCCTTCTTCAAGTTCCTAAAGCAGCTGCGGGATCACAGCACGTCGTTGAATCCGCAACTGGAACCCATCGTGGCGAATGCACTCAGCGACCGTCAGCTGCTGCGCAATATCGAGTACGTTCGGCTTCTGGAGGAGGAATCATCGCGCTTCAAGAAGTCGCCCTCCTCATTCCAGAACTCGGGCATTGGGCAACAGGTTCGTGATGCGCTTGGTTTAGCTCGTGACCTCGCCGTAAAACGCGCGGGCGAGCTGGCTCTTTCCCGCTATCAACGTTTCATCGATGAAATCGACGAGCACGTCAGGAATGGCGAGAAGATTCTAATCGATATCACTGCCGCACAACGCAATCTGCTCGATGTGAAGCTCAAGAGCGGGCAGGTAAGCAAGGCGGAATCGCAAGTCTTTGGCATCGTCAAACCGGATGAGGAGCATGTGCTCTGGCCCTGGGACGGTGAGTTTTGGCGCGACGAACTCGGCTTTTATCGCCAGGTCGTATTGTCGACGTGTGGGAGGTAATCTCTAATGAACGCTGCACGAGCGTATAGCTGTCTAACGGGCCTGATGTCGGCTCTCCTTTTGTCTCCGCAGGTCACTAATGCGGTAGAGAAGCCAGCCGAACTGAGTGCCGAGTGCGTCCCGAGTCAAGCAAAAAAGACGTACAACGAGTGCGCAGCTGGGCCGAGTAAGTT
>JBLNFG010000420.1:0-7592 GCA_050263495.1 Myxococcales bacterium
CCCGGGACACCCCCTAGGGCGACATGGTAGCGTCGGGCATGCGTTGTCGCGAGGGACCATTCAGACGGCTGCTAGTGCTTATCGCATCCTTGGCGTTGAGCGCCTGCGAGCAGGGCACTGCGAGTGGGCTTGTTCTACCGCATGTCTTTCAACCTTTGGTAGCCGTCGAGACTACCGGGGACGTCCTGGTGCAGCGCCCAAAGGTGTTTCGTCGTACCCGATTACACACTGCCGCATCTGTAAAGCCTGAAGCCGTGGGTGCATTTGGTTCGTCGGAGGACTGCTTGCGACTGCTGGGGCGCGGCGAGCGAGCCCCACGCACACCGGGAGCCGCGCGCATTGGCTCGTGGAATATCCACTGGTTTCCTGATGGTGTGCCGGGCAGCCCGTCCGCGACCGCGGCGGGAACGGATCTCGAGTGGATGGCGTGCGCCATCGCGTGGATGAACGTGGATGCACTGGCACTCGCCGAGGTGAAATCCAAGCCGTATGCAGAGGCCGCACTGGAACAGCTCACGTCGCGGCTCGGCGAGCTCACCGGTAACAAATACACGGTGAGAGTGGACGACTGTCCCGACCAGAACGGGTTGCATCTCGCTTGGCTCGTTAGCGACACCGTTCAAGCTGTCGACTATCAGATCCACGCCTCGCTCAACCCGCACGGTGATGCCTGCGCCGGCCAGCTTCGGCCTGGTCTAGGTGTGCGGCTCCGGTTTCGAGGCGGACTCGATCTACATGCGGTGGCAATTCACTTCAAGAGTGGCACGACCGCGCGAGACATCGCACTGCGCCAAACCTCCTTCGATGCCTTGGAGCGGGTTATCGCCAACGTCGGGAACCGTTCTGGCGATCCTGATGTGCTAATTGCTGGCGACTTCAATACGATGGGGTGTCGTGAGTGCCAAGACGTGACTCGGAGTGGTGCGGAATCCAGCTGGCTCGACACGCGACTGAAAGCGTTTCGTCCTGAAGCTCGTCGCGTGCCCAATGACTTGGGCTGCTCGACCTACTATCAAAGACAGCCCTCGCTCCTGGACCACTTCATCGTTTCAAGCAGCATGAGAGAAGCCGCAATTCTCGAGAAGGCGACGGTGTTTGGGTATTGTAGAGATCTCGGCTGCGGTGCCTATTCCGGCAAGGCGCCTCAAGCAGCCACTCGTTTGAGCGACCATTGTCCGCTCGTGTTGGAGCTGCGCGACGTCGATCTAGATTAGAACCTGTTCTATGCACGTGCGCGAGCGCCGACGAGGCTCGAACCTCGGCTCATGCAGCGTCATGAGCACTCGAGGCAAGAACCTGTTCCCTCGCGAGCACCCCAACGGCTAAGCCTTCTCCTGTGGTTGGACTCGGCTTTCGACGATCTCAATCAACGCGTTGAGGGCATCGATCTCACGTTTGGTCTGGACCTCGCGCTGTCGCAGGCCCTTTAGCTCTGCTTCTATGCGTCGAGACTCTACCTCTAGTTCGCGAAGTGCATCCTTGGCGCGATCCCGCTCGGCACGCAGGTTCTCAAGTTCTAAAGCCACGATAACCTCCGGCCTCGCAATAGCAGGCTTTCTATGCCGAGACTACTTGGTTTCTGCCGGCGTGCTTTGCTGCGTAAAGACGGGCATCGGCCATTGAGAAGAGTACCCGTCCGTCCACGAGGTCGAGCTCCGCAATGGAGGCGCAACCCGCGCTGATGGTCACTGGGATTGGGGAAGCTTCCACAATCGCTGGGGTGTTGGCAATTGCCGAGCGCAGGCGCTCAGCGAGGCGCGCCGCGTTCGCTAACCCGATCGCCCGCAACAAGACAGTGAATTCTTCTCCGCCAACTCGCGCGAACACGTCTTCGACGCGGATCTGATTCTGCAACACGGTTGCCACATGTTGGAGTACCGCGTCCCCCACTGGATGTCCGTGGGTGTCGTTGACGTGTTTGAAATGATCGATGTCGATGAGGATTAACGACAGTTCTGCCGAATGACGTCGGGCGTACGCGAGTTCCGATACGAGGCGGTCCTCGAAGTAGCGTCGGTTGTAAGCCCCAGTCAGCGCATCGCGTGTGCTCGACTGGTACAGCTGCCGGAGCAACTGCTCTTGCCGTTCCTCGACCAAGGTGAAACGAAAGTCCACGTGGGAACCAATGCGCACCAAGGCGCCATCCGCGAGCTCACTTCGCGCGACGCGGTTCCCTGCAACGTAGGTACCGTTCTTGGAATCGAGATCCTCGATAAAGTACTTCTCGCCAATCTTCGAGATTGCTGCATGCTGTCGGCTCACGCCCGCGTCGTCCAGCACGATCCGCGAGGTCGCGTGCCGCCCAATCGAGGCCGGGAAGCGCTCGAGCGTCGTCACTTCACCGGCGTGCACGCCATCCAGACGCACCAAAATCGGACGATTGATCGGTTGGCTTGGAAAGAATTGGTTCGCCCGATCATCGCGGGCTGCGGGTGGGTTCGAGACGGTGGTGTGCGCTTCGTCGTCACTGAATCGGTCATCACCGACCTCAGCATCGCGGAAACTCGTGCCGACGGGTGGGTGCGCGCTACTCGCTGGCATAGAGATGAACGGCCCACTTGTGGGGCCTCGCTTTTTCGCGATAGGTCGGAGTTGTGTTTCTCATCGTAGCGAACACAGAGTGGCCCGGGAACGTCGAAGCTACCGAGCAGTGATCAAAAGAGTGGAATGCATGAGGCGCAGTGGGTACTCACGCTGGTGGCCATTGCGCCTCGGGGAAAGGCGGGCCGGGTCGAGCGAAAAGGAAGCCCTGAAGGAGATCACACTCCAGTGAAAGCAGCATCCTGCATTCAGCGGCTGTTTCAACACCTTCGGCCACCACCTGCATGCGCATTTCGTGGCATAGGCCGGTCATCGACCGAACAATCTTCTGCTTGGTCGGACTCGAGTCGATGCTGCGCACTAGCGACATGTCGAGCTTGACGAAATCGGGTTCGAGCAGAGCGAAGCTCGTGAGACCGGCGTAACCTGCGCCCAAGTCGTCTACCGCGATGCGAAAGCCCATCTCTCGCAAAGCCGAAATCCTTGCGCGAACATCCGTAACCTTGTCGAGACTCGACCGCTCCGTTATCTCGAGCACAACCTGCGATGCCATCGACGAGAGTGGCGCCTCGCGAGACAGAAGCTCTGCATCGAGCAGATCAGAAACGTGCAAGTTGACAAAAAGTAGCTCTGGGCGACGCTGATTCGAATACGGCCGAACCGTGCGCTCTCGAACGGTTCGACCTAGCTTGTCGAGCTGCCCCAGGCGCTCCGCTGCGTCGAGGACAGCTCCAGGGTGAGGCAAGCTCGGTTCTGCGCTGCGCATCAACGCCTCGAACCCGACGGTGCGGCGCGTGGAGGTGCTGACGATCGGTTGGTACGCCATCCAAAGCGTATCGATACACCGTTGAAACGTCGCCTCGAGCCCGGCTCGATCGGTGGCTTGCCCGGCGGATTGTCCAAGCAGCTCAGCGGCACGCTGGCGTACGCGCGCCATTCGTCGCAGATGAATCGCTTTGTCTAGGGTTTGCTCGAGCGCTTCGACGGGTACGGGTTTGGTTAGATAGTGCATCGCACCGTACTCGAGGGCTTGCACTGCCGTATCCACGGTCGGTTCGCCGGTAACCAGGATCACAGGAACGTGCAGATCGTGGGAGCGGATCTCGCGCAGTAGGGTGATGCCGTCCATCTCTGGCATCGCGATGTCCGATAGAATCGCATCGAAGTCATTTTGGGTTACCAACTGGACGGCTTCGGAGCCACTCTCAGCGGTGCTCACGACGTAGCCGCGGGATCGCAACATTCTTCCCAATGCTCGAAGCACGGTTGGATCGTCGTCCACCAGCAGCAGATGTCGCGCCTTAGTTACTTCGAAGTTCGCAAGCGATGGTGATTCAGGGGAGTTCGGCACTTCCGGATGCTTCAGCGGTGTCTCGGGAGATGTCGGCGAGCGCTCGTCTCGTACGGCCTCGCTTCGGGCACCGCCGGGTTGATTCGTTGATCCCACGATCATGACTCTCAGAAACGGTCAGCCACCGGATCGAGTGAAGTCAGCGCATCGGCCTAACTGCGTCGGCGGACAGGGGGATTTGAAATCGCCAGCCTTAGAGAGCCAAGAGAAAACGCTGATCATCCACGAAACGGCTGACCGAATGGCATGTCTACTTTTCTGGATTAATCGCGTTCAGTCGTCCCTCTCGATTTACTGAGAAGCGATCGCGGCGGCAGGCAACTTTCTTTGCCGATGCCCCGCGAACCAGCGACTCGAATGTCCCCACATGTCGCTGCGGCGATGGTGAATCGATACATCTCTCGACTTCGGTACCCACGCGCAATCGGAGCTCAACGATGCGGCTCCACACGACACCAGGAACAGTGTTCGGCTTCTTGATCGTCGCCGAGGCAACCCGACTCACCTCGGTCCACCCTTGCTCCAAGCGAACGCGAAAGGTGGTCCTCTTCGTTCCGAATGCCACGATGGCTTCAGACTCCTCGAAACGGATGGTGACCCAGGCGTCGTTCTGTTGCATTGGAGCTCGTTCATTGTCCCGCATAGCACCTTCGATCGGAGGGGCCTCCAGCACCGGCACAGTGGTGCTTCGCGGTGGGGACCAAACCACCAGCGACGGTGGGCGTGGTTTCTGTGCGTTTCGGGGCCCCGGCCCCAAAACGAGCGCTCGGGCAAGACTCGACTACGTAGCAACGAATCTTCAAACTTAGGATCGCCCGATGCCCGTGCTGTCGCTACGGCGCGTAACCGCGGTTCTTAGGCGGCGGGACTTCGTCTTCAGGTTCCGAGTCTTCCTCGGACTCAGTTGCTGGGGCATCAACGGTCACGTCGCCTTGCGCGCCAGGTGCGGTTCGTTTCGACGAATGATGCCCGCCAGCGTGACGGACTACCGTGAAGCGCGGTGGCACCCCGGCGTTGCAGTTCGGAGAAAAGCCGGTAGCGTCGAATTTGGTCTCGAAATCATCGCCGTCCATCTTGCCGTCGGCGTCGGCGACCTGCACTTCAACGTACAACTTCCGTTCTCCGGCACGGGCAGGCGAGCAATACGAGAGCAGGTAGTATTGCCCGAGTAACCGATTCACACGCATTGCCGCCTCTTCGAACGCAATCGGAAGCGTCTCTGCATTCTCGGACTCTACCGCTCCACCACGCGCGAGCGCAGCCGTCACATCGTTGGACTGATCTCCCGCCACGTCCACGTACACGAGTTGATGCTCGGTATCGCTGACTCGCTTGTCGACGTCCGAGTTCGGAACTCGACCCGCCACGTCAGGACCTCTCGAGAACACCACCAACGTCCCCACGCGAACCACTCGGTTGCTTCGCTCAAGACGACGGTCCAGAACATTCATGGCCGAAATCACCGCGCCGTTGAGATTCCGCGACGGATCACCCAGAGGCATGAACAGCAGGTTCTCTAGTTGGTCCGGTCCGACTCCCGAGCTTTCGAAAGGGAAATCGCCAACCAGTCGCGTCCGCTGACTGCCGTCGAACGCGAGTACCGTAACGTTCTGCTTTTGTCTTGCCCGGCGCACAAACGTAGCCGCCGCGCGCGCCAACTGACGTCGGTGTTCGTCGTTATTGCCGTGGCTAAGGTCTACCAGCAGCACGGTGTGAAACGCAGCGACGGTCGCGGGATCGAGCAGACGCAGATCCACGGCTTCAGCATCCAGGGGCTGATCATCCTCGCGCAGGCTAAACGCCGCAGGCCCGAGGTCGATGACCGGCTGCTCCTTCTGCGTGACCGAGACGATCAAGGCCACGTTGCTCGGTTTTTCCGCGGCGCTGGCAACTTCAGCGAGCTTGACGCCCCCAAATAGTGCATGGCAACCACTGACGAGCAGGACCACGAACGGGAGGGCTAGCGAGTGCCGGCGCATGCAGACTCCTTTCTCCCACGGGGACCGCCATCTCTCAATACCCGGAAGTGGACCCTGCGCAGCGAATTCTCAGGCAAGTCGTTGCCTTCCAGCACGAGCATCGGCCAGCATGTCGGTCATTCCGTAAGCCAACGGCTCAGGCACTTCCTGATCCCCAAACACGCGAACGTCTCGGATTTCCAAATGATTCTTAGGGGGCTTGGTCGGGACCGTCACGTTTGCGCGCACCACGATAGTGACCGCATGGAAGCGAGCATCGGCTTCAGGATCCGAGTACACCCCCACGAGTCCGTCGACCGAAATCACCTCGACGCCCGCTTCTTCGTCGAGTTCACGCCGTAGTCCAGCCTCTATCCGTTCGCCCCATTCCAGCGTTCCACCCGGCAAAGCCCACAGGCCAGAAGGCCGTCGGATGAGCAACCAGCGTCCGTCTGGGCACGTTGCGGCCGCGACGACGCCAACAACGGGACGTCGTAACAGGTGCCTCGCGGCCTCCTTGCCTACACCGAATAGGGCTGAAACGAGTGACATGCGTGGAGCATAGAGGAACTATTGGCGCGCGTCGAAGCCTGCTAGGGGGTGCCGCAGTTGACGGGAAATATCTACGCCGTTGCCCGCATGGTGGAGCGACACTCGATGACGCCACCGTCTACCGTCAGCCCGATCAGGTGTCCCATGTCGGCGTGCAAGCTGACGAACGGGACTCTCCAGTCTGCGTCGCGCCAGACGCATTCGGCCGCGCCAAGCGGTTCGTGCGCGAAGAAGATGCGTCCACAACTCGCCATCCAGACTTGGGTGGCAAGGTCCATGGCTACGACGGTCAGATCAAACTGCCCTGTCACTGCTGAGGCGCCGACCTGCAGCCCATCGAGGCAAAGAACCGCCCCATCCACGCC
Source organism: Myxococcales bacterium (assembly GCA_050263495.1). Lineage (GTDB taxonomy): Bacteria > Myxococcota_A > Polyangia > Polyangiales > Polyangiaceae > FEN-1139. Next base: position 6,768 of record JBLNFG010000420.1, read on the forward strand.
TACCGCTACGGCAACCCCTTGGTTGCAGCGGCTAACACTCGCGAGCAGTGCGCGCGCGACCGGCACTGGCACGCTCACGATCGTCATCTCGAGCGGTTGGTAAATTCCTGCCCAAGCGTGGCCGTTTCGACCGCGACCCGCGACCAGCCATCGATCGTCGCTTAGGCGGGAGAGCGTCGACACGTGCGCTACGTCTGCGACCTCGAATGGCTTGAGCCAACGGCGACCAATTCGTGTGCACAGCAGGGGCGGTCGTCCCGCAGCTCTGCCCACCGCGACGGCGAAATCTTCGATGTCCCCGTCTATGTCCAGAAAATCCACGCTGCGATCAGGCGCTTGGGCGATCACGCTGGTGCCCTCCCGGGCGACCTCCACCAAACGCCCTCCGCTCGTCGTAACGAGCCAGTTGGTAGAGCTCAATTGTCGCACGTTGAATACCTGGCAATCCGCGAGACAATCGGCTGGCGGCAGGGGCGTCCAACTGGTTCCATCGAAGTACTCGAGACCTCTCGTGGTAGCACCCAGACAGTGACCGTCTGCATTCCAGGCAGCACCCAAGATAACGCGGTCGTCCCCGGGTGGATGTCGAACCATCCAGTCGCGTTCGATTCGTGACGGAGAGACGTCCAACTGTTTGACGCACTCCATCCAACGGGTGCTGACGTGCACGCTCCGTGGCTGATCGTCGAGCCAAGGCAAAATGGAATCCGCGAGCAGCTTCGCATTCGCTGGGCGCTGGTCGACGTCGAACGCGGTGGCTTGGGCCAATGCGGCGTCCAACGCGTTGATAGCGGCCCGACTATTCTTCAGCTCCGGGCAGACCCC
>JBLNFG010000421.1:0-2842 GCA_050263495.1 Myxococcales bacterium
AATCCGAACCCTCCGGACAAAGTGCCGCGCAGCTCCTGAGAAAATGCGTCTCACTGCCCATCGTGGGCTCGGATTCGTGACACCCACCGAGCACCATTAGGGTGCTCAGCACGGCAACCATGGCCGCGCCAATTCGGCTGACTCTCCTGCGGCTAGGAGCCGCGGTCTGCTCGCGCGCCGGCTTAGGGCGGCAGTGGCAGGATTGCTCGGTATCGGACGCGGCCGCTCTACTGGTCATCGACTTCACTACCTTGCTCAATCAGCGACTGCCCAACGTATAGCGAAACTTGTACATGCTGTTCTGGGATGCCCTGCTCGGCATTGTAGGCTTCGATTCTCCCACGAAGCTCGCCGAGCTTCGTGCGGAATTCGCTCAGCGTAGCATACGCCTCCGCTTCGCTCGGGTGGCCCGGCCAGACCTCGAGCGTATAGGTGCTTCCGCCGATTCGATCACCCTGGTTTGCCGCCGCGCGATTCAATCGCAAGCGAGCGATAATGGTCCGAACCATGGCTTGAAAGTGGTCGAATACCGCAGCCTCCCAACCCACGGTGGCGCCAAAAGGGACGACCAAAGAGCGGGCGGAGTAGGTCCCCTCGGCCGCAGAGTACTCGATGCGCCCGCAAGCGTGCAGGCCCTCGAGCGCCGCCCCAATCTTGTCGGCTCCCCCGTACTTTTCGACCAGGTCCGCAGCCCGCAGCGGCCCTTCGCGATACACTATCGCCCAAAGCAGCTCATCGAGCCCTTCCCGATCACTCACCTGACAGAGTCGTGCAATCTCCTCGTCAGGGGTGCGTGAATAGAGCAATGCGGGCCCAGCGCCTGCAACGGTGATCAACCCCGTTTCAGTCAGATCGTGAAGCACGCCGCGGACCAACGCCTCGTCGTCGCCGGCGAAATGGAGCATTACTTCGGCACGTGTTGCGCGTTCGCGCGACGTGAGATAGTCGAGAACAGCGGTCCAGAGCGAGCGCCCGCGATCCGTCGTGCTCTCGGTCACACGTTGAATCTTGCGTTGGTAGGTGCGAAGCCCCAAACCAAACATGTCCGCGCTTACCTTACGACTGACCCCCTGACGTTCAAGTTCACGGACGAGTTCGAGGAAGACCTGGTCGGCGATCTGCGCGAGCGGAGCTCGACTACCGTGTGAAGTGGCGAGCTGGGCGATTAGAATCGTCGTTTGCCGTACAATGGCCTGAATGAGTAGATCGAGCGTCATTCTCCAAGTCTCGAGGGAGCCGCACGTCGGCTAAAGTCACTTTACCGTCACGCCCGCCGTTCGTCGAGTGCCGACCAAACGACGATTGTCGCGAGCTCCGAGTCAGGCGTACTGCGCACATAGCCATGCGGCGAGCGGATGATCCACCGATCCGGCGGCAGCTCGGAGCGTTCGCCGGTCGAGCTCTACCCGATGCAAGCTGACGGAAACGTGTCCCCGCGAAGCATCGACACTGGCCCATTCCGCATGTGCCAACAGGGTCGGGACCTTTCCACAGACATAACGTTCGAAGGCCATGCCGACGCTACCAGGGTTGACCAACAGCATCCCCCGATGCTGACGAAGCATCGGAATGTGGGTATGTCCTCCAGCCATGACTGCGGCAAGGTGTCCCGCCAACATGTCGTCGAGCATCTCCGGGGAGGTCGTGCACAGCAGGTCTTCCATGTGAGAGCGTGGTGATCCATGAAAGAGCAACAATTGCTTTCTATCCGACAACTCGATTGAAAGGCTTGGAGCAAACCCAGCGATAAACTCTAGGTCCTCACGGCTGAGCTCACTCCGACACCAATCCACGGCACGCACGATCGAGTTCGAGTCGTTGTAGCCATGGATGAGACTCGCATCCAGCATGAAAGCATCGTGATTGCCTAGGATGCAAGGGCAACCGAGGTCGCGCAGTCTCGCCAGTACCGCCCTCGGACTGGGACCAAGAGCGGCCGTATCCCCCAGGCATACGATGCGATCGGCTCCCTTTGCGGATACATCAGCCAGCACGGCGTCGAGTGCCACCTCGTTGCCGTGCAGATCAGACAAGAGCGCGATACGCATGACGCGGATCGTACCGTGCTGCCGGCAGGCATGGCCAAGAAATGGCAGGCGACCTCGCCGGCGCATTGCCTCGAGAATCCAGAGAAGCGCAAAAGATCCAGCGCGAATTCCCAGGAAAATCTCGAAATCCTATCTGGCTCTTCCTACCTGGACTACCAGCGCTGCACTGCGACACTTCCGGCCGAGGCATTCTCCTGCTCAGGCGAGTACGACTTTGACAGCTCCGCCACGTGGGAGAACCAACTCATCGAGTATTTCACCTGCATCGGCATCCTCTAGCGGCTCCGCCCATTACGCCCGCGGTGACCACGCGTGGCACTCACCCGATGGGACGGTGTGCTCGATCCCGCCCACGGTGGACACTCGCGGGCGGTGTTCATCGCGGCGGGGCCCGCCCTTAGCGTCTGAATGCGCCTCGCTGTGACAAGAAATCCCGCACTTGTACGCGAGAGCTCGGCGAGCATCCGCGACAACTCACGGGTCACGCAACCCTTCGCACTAACGGAAAGGCCGTCGTTTTGAGTCAAGTCCACGGCTGCGTCTCTCCGGTGTAAGGCCCCCGCGAACCAACACACAACCAGCCATTCTCGAGATTCGGCGTGGCTCACGCCTTGCTTACCAACCGCCAACGCATGGCCGCCTGCGTCAGCAGTAGATGGGCGCCGGGGCTTGAAACGTTGCGCGATGGTTTCGCGCGAGGTTGGCGCGGCGGAAGTCGCTTTGTTGTACGTGGAGTCGCCCGCTGCGGAGCTGGTTACACGAGTGAATTCGAAAGGTGTTAAAGGGATGCATAA
>JBLNFG010000422.1:0-7628 GCA_050263495.1 Myxococcales bacterium
GCTGGCGATCGAGAGAATCGGTGTACACTTGCCCGGGGCAAACGTCGCCGGTTGGACCAAGTACCTCGGCACCTTCCGGGAGATTGGCGATGTGCGCCACCCTTCCAGTGTGCATCAACTGCACGAAGATCCGTCCGCCACGCGCGTGCACTGCCGCTACCACTTGAGCCCAGCCTTGGATCTGGGCGTCAGAAAAGATCCCTGGAATGCGCGGATACCCGAGCCCGTTGGGAGAAGGCGACGTACCTTCGGTAACAATCAAGCCTGCACCCGCCCGTTGTGCGTAATACTCGGCCATCAACGCATTCGGAAGGTTGGAAATGGCGCGACAGCGGGTCATCGGTGCCATCACCACGCGGTTCTCCAAGCGGATCGGTCCGAGTTGATGCTGCGACGCGAGCATAGTCCTCTAGATAGGTCACGAGGCGTCGGCGACAAGCCTGAGCTCGAGAGCAGCACTGCGCGTGGGGGCGCTATCCTCCAGCGTCACGCTGCCCAACGGAGCGGGTCGGGTTTCGGGCGAACGCCAGCGCGACGCCGCTTCGACCCGGGGGGATCAGGCTTCAGTAGCGACTGCCACACTTACGCGTGCGAGCAAACGTCCAAGGTCCTGACACGCCGTCAACACACGCCCGAGGTGCGCGAGCAAAAGCCGTTTGCCTGATTTATCGCTTATTCGCGCGCGCGTCGGGGAGAAGCTGCCGTAGGCGTTCGCTATGCGGGCTCTTCGGATTTTGCGATAGAAAGGCGCTAGTTTCGGCGAGCGCCCGAGCACGGTTTCCGCTCGCGGCTAACGCTTCAATCCGCATCCCGCGCGCTTCCTGCCCAAGGGTCCCGCGCGGATAACGCGCGCGGTATTGATCGAGTGCGCTCAACGCCTGACCAGGTGCACCCGAGCGAAGCGCCGTCCTCGCACGGTCGATCAGCGCGATCTCTTCACGAAGATCAGGCAAGCGCTGGGACGAGGCGGCGGCCTTGGGCTGATCGTGCCGAGGGTGCTCGGTCCCTTGTAGTTCGGTTTCGTGCATCTCGGTCTCGGCACTCGGGGCCGTTGCAGGTGATGGATGGACCGCCGGAAGCGACTCGCGCTCCGTCGACAGGCTCGCAGGCGTTCGTGATCGTTCGTCGAGGTGGCGATAGTCATCGATTCTTGGCGTCGATCCGCTGCCTGCGAGCGCCGTTGCGGCGATTGCCACCACCACGACTTGATTCGCCATCCCGGCAATCGCTTGCGCGGTCGTTGCAAACACCCCTAGCTGTGCCAACCCAATTGCACGCCGCATCCGCCGTTGTTGCAGGCGCGAAGGTCGCTCGAGTGCCGCGGCTCCGAGCAGAAGCCGTTCGAACTCCGTAGCATCACTCTTAAGCAGTCGCGCAGGATCGGTCATGATTGCCTCACTTGCCGCAAAGCACGCTCAGCACGTTGCGCGTGGGTGCGAAATGCATCGCGGGCACGGCGCAATCGCGATGCCACCGTACCGGCTGGAATCTGGAGCAGCTCGGCAATATTGGACGTGGACAACTCTTCGAGTTCGAAGAGCACGAAAACCGTCACTAGCTCTGGATCCAACTTGTTAAGGATCTGGTCCATCATCGCTATCGCGCGCCGGTGATCTGCCACTTCCTCGACGCGGGTGTCCGTGGCTTGTCGCGTATCCATGTCGTCCTCGAGCTGGCACCGATGCTCGCGACGGGACCAGCTACGCGAGAGACGCAGCGCAGTGCCGAACAGAAACGCGCGCTCGCTCTCAGGTCGAACATCGTCCAAGCGTTCGGCTGCGACGAGATACGCTTGTTGGACTAGATCTGCCGCGGCATCCGCACCATTGCCGAGCCGGCGCAACAGTCGCCAAATGAACTCGTGGTGTTCAACGAACATTCTCTCCAGCCGCGTTTTCGAGGCAGCTTGAGGTTTCATAGCGGGCGCTTGGACACCCAACACAACGGACGCGGACGACATTCGTTCAAGTGTTTATGCTCCACGTCCGCTCGTTGATCACCGAAATCGCGTTTCCAAACCGGCTGTAACATCGAACGAAATCCTGGAAACCCGATAGAAGGCAGCCGGATCGAAAGCGTACGTGTCGCGAGCCGTGGGCGCTACCCCGTGCAGTTGGAAAGCGATCCCGAGCCAATCTGCGGGAAGCAGTAGCACCTCCAAACCAGCCCCCAAGGCGAAGAATGGCCTGCGATGCGCCTCCGGCTCTAACGTGGCGCGCCCTCTTGCCGTCACGAGGCCGCCGTGTGCAACTCCGCATCCCCGGATTTCTGTCCTCGAGCTGACGAGTTGCCATGGGCAGAATTCGAGACGCGAAGAGAGCAACGAGAAATCTGCGATTCCTCCAGCGGCAGTAACGTTCCGGCGCGCTGCGTACGCCAAGCTCAGTCGTACCGAAGGCGCAAACCCGCTGTGCCCTGTCTGTACGATGCGGGTACTGAGTTCTAACCCGTTCATCCAACCTGGCGCAGGTCCGCGCAATCCGACAAAGCCAATCCCGAACCCGACCCGCGTGGCACTGCGCGTTGCCGCGTCTGCCTGCACCGCTCGGGCTGGGCTCGTGCGTTGCACGTGGGATGACACGGGTGCAGCGGATGCATGATGCGCTTTTGCAGGTTGCGGATCGGGCTCGGAAACTGGGGCAGTGGTGGCATTAGGCGCTGGCCCCGTCGTATTCGTTGCGGGCTCGGTGCCTACTTCGCTCACACTCGTTGGGTCGAGCGTCACTGCGGTAATCAAGGCAAGCGCGTCAATCGCGTCGTCGCAGTGGTTCGCGTCAACGACGCGTGAAGCGGAATGCCCATCCGGATAAAGCAACTTCATCGTGGCCCGAAAGGTACCGTTCGGTTTGGTAGCGATACGCGCTTGTACGGTTCGCTTCGGGGCGGACTCCGCAACGTGAATGCGATCGAGACGAGCCAACAAACGCTCGACGAATGCCGCCGTACTGCCGCAACCGCGCGGCAATTCGAGTTCGAGCCGGATTGCCAGCCTCTCAAGCGCCTGCTGAATCGCCCGTTGGTCCCGATCGAGCTGCTCTGCTTGGGTTTGGGGCGTCGCGATGACGGCCTGTGTCGTCGAACCCGACGTTGCATCCGACGCGGCCCCTGCAGCCGCGGTAACTGCGTTGGCATCGCCACCTTCAGTGCCGTCGCGACTACGACCCATAACGTCGGCAGGGGTGAAGAAGCTGGCGCTCCCGATTGCGCCGCAGATCAACAGCGTGCGCCCGCCCATTACTCGACCAATCGCGCTTGGTAGATATTCAGGGTACCCGCCTGATGACGATCTGAGGAAAAGTAGAGGATGGTCCCATCGGGGCTGAGCCACGGGTCGCGGTCATCGTCCGGAGAGTTGATGGTGGAGAGTCGAATCGCCTCGCCGAAGGGCTCTTCGAGAACAGGCCGGTGCGCCACGAACAAGTCGGAAATTTGGTCCTGGGCGTGTGAGAAGAAAATGGTGCGTCCATCCGCGCTCAGGAACGCATCTGCCACGTTCTGGCCCTCTACAATCAACTCCTGGATCAGCTGCGGAGTCTCGAAGGGCTCGTGCAGCGAGGGTCGACGAGCCAAGTAGGTCCAGTACATCGCGTTGTCTCGCCGCGAAGCGAGCGGCATGAGCAGCCCGCCTGCTCCAGTGGGGCGCGGAATGTCGTCTTGCGCGGAACTCAATTCACGCACGAGCACCGGTGTACCGAATTCTTCCTGGATCGACGTGCGGGTGGACTGCAGGATATCGTGCCCACCCATCGCGTCCGCCGCTGGTTGGGAAGCCACCCACAACGTTAGCCCATCGCCGGAGATGGCCGGACTGCTCTCCACCCCTTCCGTGCTCACGGCGGCGACGAGGGTTGGTTCGCCAAAGTCCGCGCTGAGCGTAGGGCGTTTCGCCACCCAAACGTCGACGTTGCCTTTGCCACCCGGACGGTTCTTGGAGGAGAAGTAGAGCTCCAGCATGTTGTCGGTGAGCGTCGGATTGTCGTCCGCGTAATCCGACGCGAGGCTTGGTACCCGTATCACGTCGGTGAACTTGGGCTCACTGAAGCCACCGACCCCAGTCGCCCCTCCGGCGGTACTTGCCGTCACGGTGATGCCGCCCGTCGCAGTAGTGGCCGTCGAGCTAGCGCCACCCACCGTTTCGCGAGCATCCGTGCCGCCGGTCGCAACTGTCGTTGAGCCTTGCGACACGCCTCCAGTCGTTCCGGCCGGCGACTGCATGCGACCCAAGGTCACCCAATCTGCCTCGCAACCAACGCTGCTAGAGCAAAGAGCACCCACCATCGCCAGCACCGTGCGACGAAGGTGGCTACCGTGAAACGGCCTCGAGAACACGTAAGTCGGATAGCATCCTAGCCCGGTCGACACCAGCCGAGAACCCGCCGCGAGCAGGCGGGCGGCACCTAGGTCTAGGTTCGAAGCTTAACGATGGGGATTACTTGGTGAGGCGGTGTGCGATTCAATCCCGCAGCACAAATCCGGGACGGATTCCGGAAACTGCTCGGCATGTTCGAGTAGCGCGAGGAGGCATGCGCCAGAAGGGTTTCGACTGGTCGTCGGTAAGACTTCAGTAGCTTTGATTATTCGAGACCGTGCTTTGGTTCGAGGCGCCGTTCACGACTTTAGACCCAAAGACGAACAGGCCATCGCCAATTTTGCTGTACCGAGTGTTCGTCAGGGTTACGGTGCTCGTCGAGCTATCCGTTCGGTAGATGCATTCATCCATGTTCGAAATATCGCAGTGGTCGATCGTGACCGACATCTTGAACGTCGTATCGCCGTTCTGACGCATGAACTTTCCCGCGTTTTTGGCGGTGAAATTGCGAATGACGATGGTGCTCGCCGCGTTGACTTGGAAGGTCTTGTCTTCTCCTAGGTTCGAGGAGCCGCAATCGATCGTTAGGTTCGAAGCAGCCTTGACGGTGAGCGCATCTTCACCGATGTCGAGCCAGTGCACGTTCTTGAGCGTGGCGTCTCCGTAGATATGAATCCCGTCGGCTGCCGAAGCGCCAAGGATAACGTTTTGTAGCGTACCGCCGTTCACGCGGAAGACCGGCTTCTGATCTTCACTCTGGTCACCTGGTCCGAGTGCAGTCTTGCTCGCGCGGAACGTCTTGCACTTGCCGTCGAACACTTGTCCCGGTTCGACTACGATCGTGCTGGCAATGTCGTTGCCCTCGTACTCACCAGCGCTAGTGGTGCAGCCACAAGTGACGGTGGGTCCAATGACGTTGCTCGCAACGGTGGTGCTTGCCCCACCGGTTGCATTACCGCCCGCTGCCTTTCCGCCAGTTGCGCTGCCGCCTGTCGCCTTTCCGCCGGTGCCGACGCCGCCCCCGACCTCGGTCGTTTTGCCGCCAGTTGCGCTTCCTCCCGTAGCTTTCCCGCCATTAGTGCTGCCGCCTGTCGCCTTGGTGGACGTAGAGTTGCGCGCGCTTGTGCCACCCGCCGAGGCTTTGCCGCTATTCGTGGTGCCGCCCGCGGCCTTGCTGTTCGATTTGGAACCGCCTGACGCGATCGTTCCACCAACGTTGGTTGCGTCCGTGTTTGCGCCGCCTCCTCCTAGCGATTGAGCGCTCGAGCGGGCCGAGTTGCCGCCCACTCCCGGAGAATCGCCGCCGCTGGTCTGAGCGCCGCCAAAGGAGTTGGAGACCACGGTGGTATTGGCGATAGTACCGGACGCGAGCGAACCGCCAAATGCGGAGGAAGCTCCGGTCTTGCTCGTGGCGGGTGCACTGCCGCCTTGTTGCGCAACGCTAGAACCAGTGACGAGTGAGCCGCCCACGGAGTTGTCTTCGCCGCTCGATCCCGTGTCGCCACTGCAACCAAATCCGAACTGGCAGAGAAACCCGGTTAGCAGAATCGCAGATGGGTGATGTAGGTGCGCCATGCGGAACTAATGCACACGCGAGGACGTCTGATCACAAAACCTGCTCACCCGCGAAACCGCTCGGAGTGCCGAATCCGTGGCGCTTCCGGCCGACTTGATCCAAGTGCAATGATCGATTTTTTCGCACGTGAACAGCGAACTCTGCCGCAGCCGGGCACGCTCATCAACGTGCATCATGGGAGCTTGTGACGGTCACGGGACGATTACGCTCCCGAGCCGCTAGGATCCCGGATTCTTTGCCGAAACGACGTACGCGGAACGATTCCGGCCAGTCTGACACCTCTATGACTTTGGGGGACTCTGCACACGCGCGGCTCGCGCGATCGCGGGGCTGATGCTGCCCGGACCAACGATGGACTCTGCACGCCCGGCTCGCGCCCACACTCGCCAGATGATGTACTCGCCGGATTTTTTCGGGCCCAGTGTTTCGCCGAATTCTTACGGAAGGGCCGAGCCGATGCGCGCGAATCCGAAGGACACCATGTCCACCAATAGGATCTCGGCACGTGGAAAATTCCGCACTCACCAGACCGGACCAATCAGAGCAGTGACGACACTGAGCTAGGCAAGTATGTTTGCTTCTCCACCTTAAGGAGTTCCTCATGACGTGCTTCGACTGGTGTCGCTTTTTTGTTCTTGGCGTCGCGGCAACAACCGGGTTCGGGTGCGGCGGCGCGTCGGACACGAATACCGACGGATCATCCGCCGGATCGCCAAACCAAAAAACGACGCAGAAACATACCGTGGTTGGCGGTGGTGCGACGCAGACCTCGACGCGCGCAACCGGCGGTGCTGCCACGCCGCCCGCCGCAGGCGGCGCAACGCAATTCGGCACAGTCCCGGCAAGCGGCGGCGCAACGCAGTTCGGCACAGTCCCGACGAGCGGCGGCGCAATGCCTGGCTCCTCAGCGGCTTCCAGTGGCGCGCGCAATCTAGGTGGCGCGGCTCCGATCCTGGGCGGTGCGGCCGGTGCGGCCGGTGCGGTACTGAAGGGGAAAGGCGGCTCTACGGGAGCCCCCGTGACCTGTTGCGCGGCGATGCCGGTCTGCAACACCGGCGACACGCAGTTGAAGAGCAAGGATGCCTGCCCCGCGAACACCACCTGTTATTCGGTGAGCATGTGTTGCGGCACGGTTTGGTGCGCGCCAGCACGGACCCAGTGTACGGCACTTCCGGTATGCGAAAACGGCGACACCCAGATCGCTGGCGCATGTCCCGCGGACGCTTCGTGTTACGAACGGACAACCTGCGGCTCGACCATTACCTGCAAACGAGCCAGTTGCAGCAAGAAAGATTACAATCGCAAGTACACGTTGACGGATCCAGCCAAGTGCGCTGCCGTACGCATCGCGTGCGAAACCAATGCCGTGCCGTTCTCGGACACGTGCGGATGCGGCTGCGAGCAGGATTCTTCTTGTCCAGAGTCGGTCGATTGCATGCCAGGCGCCGGCATCGTGGCCAAGCCCCTTCCGACGCCCGATCTGTGCACGGATCTGACCCAGTGCCCTTTCACTGTGCGCGCACTCTAGCGGCGATGAGCCTTCAGCGCGTGACACCGGACCTAATCGCACCCACGAGTCGCGCTGCGAGTCGCGCCGAATCACACTCGCGCCGCGAATTGCTAGATCGGCTGATCGATCTATCGCCACATCACTTTTGCAGCGTACCCAACGAGGTCACCTACGACGGGTGCTTCTGACGCTAGCGCCGCATCAAGCCGTAGAGCCGTCCACCGAGGGCGTGC
>JBLNFG010000423.1:0-4388 GCA_050263495.1 Myxococcales bacterium
ATTCAGCCGCGCGACGCCGCTCAGACTTGTGGGAGTTGTCACGGCATTCCTCCGGCGGGCCTTCACCCGCAGCGCTCCGACTGCGGCACGTGCCATTCGGCAGTGATGGATCTCGCTGGAAGCTTCATCGCACCCGAGCGCCACGTCGATGGCACGCTCGATCTCGATCCGATGAGGTGCAATACCTGCCACGGAAGCACGGCCGACGGCGCGCCACCTACGGACATCGGAGGCGGTGAAGCGACGAATCGGCGTGGTGTCGGAGCGCATACTGCCCATTTGCGGGCCTCGCAGACACATGGTCCGATTGCTTGCAGCGAGTGTCACGTCGTGCCAACGGCCTGGGATTCCCAAGGACACGCAGACACGTCACTTCCCGCCGAAATCTCCTTCGGCGCGCTAGCGATGTCTTCCGGTGCACGCCCTCGATATCTTGGCGATACCGTCTCATGTACGGGGACCTATTGTCACGGAGGCTCCACGCCAGTCTGGACGGGGCCGCGCACTTCCGAGCAAGCGTGCGGCAGTTGCCACGCGCTGCCGCCAGCGCTGCCCCACCCCCAGACCAACGACTGTTCCGTTTGCCACGGAGCAGTCATCGACGCACAGCGACGGTTCGTTATGCCGGACCTTCACGTTGACGGCCGGGTACAGGTGGAACAGACGTGCACGGCGTGCCACGGGAGCGCCACCAATTCTGCTCCACCCACGGACCTCTCGGGAGGTTCGGAACCGACGCGGCTCGGTGTCGGCGCACACCAGATCCACCTGTCGGGTGGCAATTCCAGTCGGCCATTGGCGTGCGGTGAGTGTCATCCCGTTCCGTCTACGATCACGAGCGCGGGCCACCTCGATTTGCAGTTGGCAACGCCCGCAGATGTCGTCTTCGTGGGGCCTGCTGCCGCAGACAACCGCAACCCGCGCTGGGATCGGGTCTCTGCGACGTGTAGCGGCAGTTACTGCCACGGACCCTCCGATCCGCTCAACGCATCGCCCAAGTGGGTGACAGCGGTCGGCGGACTTCAATGCACCTCATGCCATGGTTGGCCGCCAGCCCCTCCGCACTCCGCTGACACGCGCTGCGGTCGGTGCCATAGTGACGTCGATGCGCAAGGGACCATCGTCGATCGTGCTTTGCACGTCAACGGCGAGGTCGACTTGCTCTAGAGGGCTGACCACTTTGCTGCTTACGCGTGCAGAAATCGTCGGTCGTCGGTGCTCGAGGACCAAGCGGGAGTGTCAGCTCGAAGAGGTCCCCCCAATCGGCCACAGGCCATTTTCCATCGCAAAATTCACGAGTTCGGCGCGGCTCTTCAAGCCAATCTTTGCCATGATGGCAGCGCGATGGGTCTCGACCGTTCTTTTGGAGATGTTCAGTGTCTCTGCGACTTCGGCGTTCGTTTGACCAGAGGCAAGATGCTGGCAGATCTCGCGCTCGCGACCGGTGAGCAGCTCGATGCCGACCTTGCCTTTGCTGGGCCGACCGATGTAGTTGGCGATGAGGTAGCGGGAGAGCTGTGAATCCACGTATTGCTCGCCCCGATTGATCTTGCGAATGGCTTGGATGAGCTCGGGGCCCGTCGAAGTCTTCACCATGAATCCGCGCGCCCCGAGTCGCAGGAACTCTCGTAGATAGTGCTCCTCGTCGTGAACGGTTAGGATCAAGAGCGCTAATCTCGGGTTCTCTTGGAGCAGAATCTGAGTCAGGCTGGATGCGGAGCGGCTGGGAGTGTTGATGTCGAGAATGGCCACATCGGGCTTGCTCTGCCGTACGCAAACGAGCGTCTCTTCCGCGTCAGTGGCCTCGCTGACCACAATGAGATCCGCTTCCGTTTCGATGAAGGCCTTGAGACCACAACGAAAGATGGCTTGATCGCCGGTAACGTGGATACGGATCTGCGCCATCTGCGGGGACTCCAGTCGGCCCTCTCGGGTCGATAGGACGATCATAGCGAAAACGACACAGGTAGGTCAGCCCCCCGCGTAGCCGTTGAACATTGCTCTGATCTCGGCTTTGCCTGGGGTTACGAGCCCCACCCTTCGAGTCGAGCCTGGTTGCCTAGGCTCTGCCTTCGAACGCGGTGCGGATCATCGCTATGTCGAGCTTTTTCATGCCCATGACGGCTTGGAATGCCCGATCGCGGGCAGCCGCATCCCTACTCGTCATCCATTCGGCAATGTCCCTCGGCACGACCTGCCAAGACACCCCAAAGCGATCCTTCAACCAGCCGCACGGGCCTTGCACGCCACCCTCGGAGAGTGCCTCCCAGTAGTGGTCTAGCTCGCGTTGGCTGTCGCACATGACCTGTAACGAGACCCCTTCGTTGAACGTGAATTCGTGCTTCACAGGGCTGTCCATGGCAATGAGCGTTTGGCCCCCGATCAAGATGCGACCGTGCTTGACCGTGTTCTCAGGTCCCTCTCCCGCGCTGCGTAGCCGCACTCGAGGGACATCGCATTCATCAGCAAGTGCACGGCAACCGTGGAGGACGGATGAAAACAGTGCATTCCGAATTTGCCGCATTCGTTGGATTGGTCAGACCGAAAGCATGCTGAGGCTAGGCGTCATGCCATTCTTCTGGCACATGGTCGGGCAAGTACATTGCGTCGTAAAGGAATCGGGCGACTTCAACCGTTTCCCTGATCCGGTATAGGAACAAGTGGCGGGCTTTTTTTCCACGTTTCCCGATGTGATAGGTCCACGCGTCGGGGTGGATTTCCGGACGACGTTTGCCAACTTCCGCGTTCTCAGCAAGCTCCTGAAGCGCCAAGCGAACAAGTAGCGAATATTCCTGCGCCTTGAGCACGCCAAACCTGTCCCGCGTGAAGGCAAGCACTTCGCGTATTTGCGCCCGCGCGGACGGGGAAATGATGATCGAAGAGAAGCTCACCTGGCTGTAATTCCAAGCTCTTCATTGATGCGATCCATGATCTCATCCGGCGTGCCTCGAATACCCTCGCCCCGATCAAGCTCGGCAAATCCCGCCGCCGCTTCGTTCCGCATGAACTTGATATATTCCTGCTCACGCTCCTGAAGTGCGCGGAGTCCCGCCCGCACGACCTCGCTGGCGTTCTCGTAACGACCCGCTTCGACCGTTGAGGTGACGAACTGGTCAAGCGCGTCGGTCAGATTCACATTTCTGGTGGGCATGGCGTGACGCTCAGATTGTATTTCGGCTATTTTGGCCGCATTGGCAAAGATTGTCAACGCGTGTCTATTCCAGCCGGCCGGCGGCAAGAACTCGATCCTGGCAGGTAGGCGTCACCTTGTTGTCCCGCGTTGACGCTGCAGCTCTTTGCCCGCAGTCGTGAGGCGGTACCGCTGACTCCTGCTGTTCGGCTTGTCAGGTCGGGTCATCTCAATCAACCCCGCTTCGAGCGTCGGCAGGAGGTACGCCTTGCGGAAGTGATCTCGGTTGCCGAGCGAGAGCGCGTCCTGAAGCCCCTGCCGGGTCACCTCGCCGTCGACGTTCTCGACCACCTTAAGGACCTGTTCCGTGACTTGCCCGGTCGCGGGACCATGCAAGTCACCATGCAAGTCGGCGGACACCACCTTCCGCCGTACGGTGGCCGCAAAAAGCCCGCCGTCGCGGTCGTCGCGCAAATCAATGTCGGGCCACGCCTCGAGCGCGCGTGGTACGCCCGAGCCGAGTCCCCGGTACGGCAGCACGCCCTTGGCGACGAAGCTCGCGAGGATGGGGTTACGGAGGTTGGAGTTACCCGCGCGGATATTCTCGACGGTCAAGTTGTTCGGCAGCGTGCCGGGGCTGATGATCTCGATGCGGTTGTCAAAGACGAAGAGGCGAATCGGCGCGCTAATCAGGTAGTCCCGATGTACCAGAGCATTGACGAGGAGCTCCTCGAAGACAACCGGGGGGTCGGGCAACCCCGGGCTGTTTACGCCTCGACCCGCCTGGATCTTGTGAAGATTGCGAAGCACGAACGCGAGCGCTGCATCGAACACATTTCGCAGTGGCCGCCGAAGTCCTCGGTATCGTCGTACTTCGAGGTGTGGATGTCGTTGCCCGGGTACTTCACGGCCTTGATGACGAACTGGGGCTTGATGCGCTCGGGTCGCTCTCCGAACAGCAGTAGCCCTGCGAGGTTGAGCACGCCGTCTTTGGTCGCGAGGTTCATGTTCGCGAGTAGCCGCAGGCGCTCGGCCGGGCGAGACGGAAGCGGCTGGTCGTAAGTGTCGCGCAGAAAGTCGCGGAATCGGAGTTCGTCCAGCGCGTCGACTGAAGCTCGGGTTGGTAGCTCGTCCGCGTGAAACTGATCGGTCATCTGAAACAGTCTGCGCAGCTCCTCTTTCGAGTTCACTCGCCGCTTGTCGGCACCAGCCTTCAGCCAGATGACACCGTTCTTGTCGAAGTAGGGCTTATCGAGCC
>JBLNFG010000424.1:0-7333 GCA_050263495.1 Myxococcales bacterium
ACCTGGATGGCGCGTCATCGCCCGGTACCGCCAGCCTTTTTGCCACGCAGTACGATAACGCGCGTCCCTGGATCGCCGCGTACACTCTGTCCGCGGAGTGGCGGCGCTACCACGCTCTGGACTATGCACGCGTGGGGCGGCAGTCTTCTGAGCACGGCATGCCGATTACCTTCGATGGCGCGTCGCTCGGATTGCGCTTGCTCGATCGGCAGCTCCTGCTCTTCGGCTTTGGCGGTAGAACCGCACATTTCTTCGAGACCAAGCCAGGGCTGTTCGAGAATTGGGTCGCGTCCGTCGGAGCGGTGTACCGTCCGTCCGCAAGCGTGGCGCTCGAACTCGACACGCGCCTAGTGCAAGAGCAAGTGTTGAATGCGGACCGCTCGCGACGCGACACCATTTCCAACGCCTCCTACGGCTTATCCGCCGCGTGGCGTTCGGACTCTCTTTATACCAAGGCGTATGCGCGCGGCATTGACGACCAAGTGTCGCATGCCGGCGCCGCATTTCAGTTCAACGCACCAGCATTGGGACTCGGGCTAGACGCCCAAATACATGCTCAGCTCGTCACCCTGGGAGAGGTTGTCGAAAGCGAAAATCCGTTCTTTTCGCTACTTGGCCCAAGTTTGCCACACGCGCGCTTTCGGTTCGAATCTTGGAAGGACTTCTCGATTGGACCAGAGTCGACGCTGAGCTTTCACGTAGGGTGGCGTGGGCGACAACTCGCGTCCCATTCCGAGCAACCATTTAATCGCAACACGGGTGCTTTGTATCTGCACACACGCATGGACGACCTGATCCAAAAGGGCCTGTTCCTTGCCGCTACGGCTGAAGCCAACTACGTGCCGCGTAGCCTTACCCGGGAATGGTTGCTCGCTTTCGGTGGGTCAGCGGGCTACTCCGGAACCAACATTAGAACCGAGGTTGGTACGTACTTTCAGCAATTCAAAATCAACTACTACCAAACTGCGGAAGAACTACACAACTCGAGGACCGTTTACGGTTCGATCGGGTATCGCGTCCTGACGTGGTTGGACCTACGCGCGCGATACGAAATCGATATCTTCGACCGCTACCTCCAGTCACTCTATCTCTCGGCCCGTCAGGATTTCTAGCTGCCATGCCACGGGAATGGACAATGCCAACTCGCTCTGCTGCTCGACCGTGTCGCGTGGCGCTTGCCGAGCGCCTTTCAGCCCCAATTCGCTCGCGCGGAGGGCTTGGTGGGCTGTCATTCTCACGGCCTCGCTCAATGAGGGCCGGTTTGGGAATCCCGGGAATTGCTCACGTCGCATTCACCATTTGGTGCGCGGTGCTCCTCATCACGAACCCCGGATGCCAACGTTCTCAGCTCACTGACGGGCTTCCGGCAGAAACAGACTGCTCGTCGTGTCACGGCGCGACCGGCAACGCCGCCCCGCCGCGTGCACTCAATGGATCCGAGAGCACTGGGGATATCGGTGTGGGGGCGCACCAGAGCCATATGCTCGGAAGCGAGATTGCCGGCCCCGTCGCGTGCAATGAATGCCATCCCCTGCCCACTGACATGCTGACGCATCCCGACGTGAATGGCGGCCGAACCGAGGTGACGTTTGGCCCATTGGCAACGAGCTCCGGTGCGACTCCAGAGTGGGATCGTACCTCAGCGACGTGCAAGAACACGTACTGCCACGGCGCAACCCTATCCGGTGCAGAGAAGCGCGCCCACCCGACGTGGACCGTCGTGAATGGTTCACAGCGACGATGTTCCTCTTGCCACGGATATCCGCCAGCAAGTCCGCATCCAACGGGTGCCTGTGAGTCGTGCCACGGTGACGTTTCCGGTCCTGGGTCGAGCATCAAAGACCCCAAACGCCACGTGGACGGGGTCATTGACGTTTCGGGCACTGGTGCTGGCGTGAAGCGAGTGCGGGGTTGGCGATTTGCCGTGCACGAGACGCGAGAAAGGAGCCAAAGTTGGTGAGCGAGAACGAACCTCCCATCGACCCTCCTCTCGAGAACCCTGGCGTTCGGCGCCAGGTAGCACGGCTCTTTGGAGAAAGCCTGTTCGGGGCCTGGCAAGAACTAGAGCTGGGCCAACACGTGCTTTGGCATGAGAACCGCGTAAGGTACTCGTTGCTTAGGACTTGGCTGCTGAGACTGGTGAGCATCACAATCGCGGTTGCCCTCGCTTGGGGTGGGTACCTTCTACTCACGCCCGGGCTGAAGAAGTCAGCGGATGATGTGCGCGCCAATCTGGCGGTAGAACTGCAATCCTTCATTGATGATGGGTCCCTCGAACGGGCAGCTGAGTACATCACCCTCGTTCGTAAGGGCTCCGCGGCGGACCTCACGACGGGTGCCGCGCCAGCGCTCGATCCGCAAGACCCTCACCTCGACTTGATTCTGAGTGCCGAAGCCGCGCTCTATCGGTACTTCGACGCGGACCCCCGTAGGTTGGCGAGCGGTAAGGCCCTCTTGGACCGGGCCAGCGAAGCGACGCCCCTCCGGCAGCTCGCCTCCTTGACGACCCAATCACGAGAGGAACGAGCTGCGCGGGTCCGTGATCTGGAACGACTGCGCGCTCAGTTCCCGAATCGCAACGAGCCGAGTTACTTGTTGGCTACGGCCTTGGAGCTGGGCTCGAACGTGCAGATGGCACGGGACGCGTGGGTGCGTGCCGCACAGCTCGGGCCGGCATGGTTAGGCCACCGTTTCGAACAATCGTGGTTCGAAGCCCGCCAACGCGATGCTGCTGCGGCGAGAGCCGTTGTTGGCCAGATGGTGCGAGTCGATCCCGTGTCGCCGTGGACGAAGTTTGCTGTAGCGGCTTTTGCGCCGGAGCTTTCCATCCTGCCGGGCTCAAGCGCACCTGATGCTGCAGTGGCTCGAGCAACTCCCGTGCAGACTCACTTCGAACGGTTGCTTCAGAGTATAGAAGCGCAAAAGCGCGGCAATGAAGCTCGAGCTCGCGAAGAGTTGGCCGCGGCTAGTCTTGCCATTCACGACCAAGCCCCGTTTCTGTTCGACGCCTTTGATTGGTTGCTTGCGGAGAACCTACCCGGTTTGGCTCGTGCACTAACGGAGCTGCCGCAATGGCCGCGCGAGCACGCGCTCGCAGCCAGCAAAGTCGGTCGGCTCCCGGTAGCAGTCGCGCCAGGTGTATCCGAAAAGTCGCATAGTGCGCCGAAGCCCGCTAGGTCCGCCAAATCGGCTAAACGATCTCGACCGCGAAAGAAGTAGTCGCCAACTTAGCGAACCTTTACCCATGACCACCGCGAAACCCAGAACCGTGCGCCTCGTAGAGCTGTATGGCCTCGTTCTGGCGTGTCTATTAGTCGCCCCGGTGGTGTTTGCGCAGGGGTTCTTTCGTGTGTCGCCCGGGCCGCTCAATGAGAGCCATGCCGCTTACGACAACTCCGAGAGCTGCGATAAGTGCCACGTATCAGGCCAGGGTGTAACGAACCAGAAGTGTCTTGGCTGCCATGGGACATTGATGCACAAGGGCGGACTGCATAGCACCTTCGGCGGCAGGCCTTGCATCAATTGTCACGTCCAACATCGGGGGCGTTCCTTCAATATCATCGAGTGGAAGGAGGTAGGTGGGCGTGACGGCTTCAAACATGATTTGACGGGGTTCTTGCTCAGCAATCATCACGGGCAGGTGGCCTGCACCAAGTGCCACGTGAAGCGTTTGAAGTCAGGACGTGTGAGCTATCTCGGGCTTTCCAAAGACTGTCAGAGTTGCCATGCGGGGGTGCATGGGTTTTCGCATCGCGAGTTGAGTCAAAACTGCGAAACCTGCCACACGTCGGGCAGGCCGCTGAAGGGGCAAACTCTACGCAACTGGAGCTCCCAGCACGCGCAGTACGCCAAGCAGAAGCTCGAAGGCGACCATCTCGATTTGGCATGTACTCGTTGTCACGAGAATGGCCATATGGGCGGCCGCACTAGTCCCCGGTCTTGCGCGGATTGTCACGCTGCGAGTCACCCAATCACCGGCAGGGCGAGCAATTGCCTCGATTGTCACTCGCAATCGATGACCTTTAGGGGGGCAAAAATCGATCACGAGCGATTTGGATTTGCCCTCACTGGCAAACACGCAAAGGCGAGCTGTGCTGCATGTCATCCAAAGGACGGGAAGGGCCAGAGACGATCTACTTCGACGGCCTGCGCGAGTTGCCACACGGCAACGCACCCTATTGTAAAATCAACCGCCCGTTGTGAGCGCTGTCACACTTCGGGAGGCTCCTTCAAAGGTGCGCGGATCGACCATTCCCATTACGATCTGGCGCTGTACGGCAAGCACACGAAGATCCCGTGTGGGCGTTGTCACAAGCCTAAGGTAACCCTGCGTTACCGCGAAGGCGCCTGCACTAGTTGCCACGAGCATCGCAAGGCCCACCAGGGTCAGTTTGCCGACAAGCCGTGTGCCACGTGCCACATTGAGGGCGGCAAACGCACGAAGCCGTTCGATCACAATTCTGATACGCGGTTTCCGCTGACCGGGTTCCACGCGGAGCCGAACCTCAAGAACGATTGTGAAAAGTGTCATCCTGGAAGGATTTATCGCACCAATAAGCTCGACTGCGTCGACTGCCACGAGGACAAGCACAAAGGTGAACTTGGGAAGGACTGCACGAAGTGCCACGCGACGACACTGCATTTCAATGCCCCGCGCAGTAAAGATTTCGATCACTCGCGCTTCCCGCTAGAGGGCAAGCACAAAGTGATTCCGTGCATCTCGTGTCACGTCGACAGCAACTACAAGCTTGGCTCGAAGAGTTGCTACGACTGTCACGCTAAAGACGACAAACATCGCGGAAAACTGGGGAAAGACTGCGGGAAGTGCCATCGACCGGAAAAGGGCGCGCCGAAATTCAGCCATGAATCCATGACGGCGTTTGCACGCACGGGAGCCCATCGCGGTGCAGCATGCTCAAGCTGTCACCGCAGTAACTCTCCGAAGCGCGCCGGGCTTACCGTCGCCGAGTGGAAGAAGCTTCCCGCGACAGCGAGCGATTTGACGTTCCCCGTCTTTGGCAAACGTTGTCTCGACTGCCATAACGACCCGCACCAGGGGCAATATGGTGGCGACTGTGCGGCTTGCCATAACACGACCAATTTCCAGCGAATCTCGGGCGGTCGTGCAAAATCGATCCGACCCAAAGATCATGGGGGCTCTTGGCTACGTCGACACGCGACTCTGCCAGAGAGCGATAGTGATCCCGGCGCTGAGAAGCGCGCCTGCGCGACATGCCACGGATCACCAAGTTGCACACATTGTCATCGAACACGGGCTCCGCGTAGCCATACGGCTCTTTGGCGGATTCGCACTCACGGGTCAGCGGCAGCGTTTGACCCCAATGCTTGCAGCACCTGCCATCGTGCGGCATCCTGCATTCAATGTCATCGGCGGACGCCTCCCTTGAACCACCGCGGCGCGTGGAAGACCATGCACGGGTACGCGTCGGGCGGCTTCTCAAGTAACAATTGCTTCGTATGTCATCGGCGCGCCGACTGCCAGTTCTGTCACCACACGCGTTAGCGCAAAGTCATTCACCGTCGCGAATGAAAAGTTTCTCCCTGCTGCCAGACTGATTACGCAGATTGCCGTGCAAATCCGTGTCGGTCGGCTGGGTACCAGTCAGAGATCGTTTAGCCCATGGCCCAACACGAGCAAATAACGACCGGGCAGCTACGCAGCCTCGAAGTCTTTAGCGAGTTATCTGAACCTGCCCTAGAGTACCTGCTGAACGCGGGGCAGGTGCGAACCATGCCTGCCCGTCGGCGTCTGTCGGCGGCACGGCAGGGGCCCGGTGAGAGCTACTGCTTTATGCTGCGCGGAGTGATGATGATCGCCCTCGACGCCACCGCTGCCGCGAACGATGGTGCGAAAGCAAGCAAGCGTCCCCCTAAAGACCAGCGCCTGCTCGGCTACTTTGAGGCAGGTGCGTGTTTCTCGAACGGATTTCTAGCTGCCGCAACGCAGCAGTCGGGGCAGCCCGCCATCGATTGCATCGCGGCCAATGCAGTCACACTACTGGAGGTGCCGGCTGGTCCCCTTGGAGACCTGCTTACGAAACAGCCGAGGTGGCGTGAACGACTCTCGGCGTCCATGGGCATTGCTCGAAAGGCTTTTCTGGCACACCAGGAGCCTACTCGTCGCGCCGTACAAGATTTTTTTCTGCGCGAGAATTACGTAACGAGCTCGATTGCGATGGTTGGGCGGATCGATCGCTGCCTCGACTGCAACAAATGCCACGACGCCTGCGAGGAACGTCATGGGGTGGCTCGCATGGCGCGTTTTGGGCCAACTCTTGGTCGCCTTCGGTTTCCGATTGTCTGTCGCAATTGTCACGATCAGCCCTGCGTGGCCATCTGCAAGTACGAGGCAATTTCCTTCGATCCAGCGAGCCAAGATATCCACATTTCCGACAACTGTGTCGGCTGTGGAGCGTGCGCAAAGCTCTGTCCCAATGACGCAATCTCGATGATTCCGCGACCAAATCCGGACGCCGATTTCCCCGAGCTTGCGCCATACCTCGAGGCGGCGAATAGCAACTCTCGCGTGCGACGGGGGGTTACCAATCCGGCCGAGCATGTGGGGCAGCACGTACTCGTGGTTGGTGCAGGTGATTCGGCACTGGAGACAGCACTCAGCCTTGCTGATGTGCCGGGTACGAGCGTCACGTTGAGCTATCGACAAGAGTCGTTGGCGCGCACCAAGCCGTCGAATCGGAAACGGCTCGAGACCTATCAGGCCGACGGAAAAATCCGGGTGGCATCGAAATCCACGCTCGCCGCGCTCGAAGCGCGCACGGTCCGGCTCCAGACTGAGCAGGGACAGCTCCAATTGAACAACGACGTCGTGTTTGCGGTGCGAGACGAACGTCAGTTAGCTGCAAAATGTGATCATTGTGCGGGCTACCCAGATCGGGCATGCCTCAACGCGTGCCCTACCGGGGCCTTGATCGAAGTAGAGACCGATCAGCTCTTTCGATCGATTGTTCCTGACCCCCAAACGAGTGTGAGGTCTCTATCCGAAGCACCGTTCCTGAACGGTGTACCAACGCTGAATCCGATCAAGCAGCGTCATGAGACGCTCAAGCGTTGGATCATGGTACTTACACTGCTGTTTTTGTGTTGGCTCGGAATTGAGAGCTTCTTGATTCGCACACAACCAGCAAGTAGCCTTCTCGGCCATTTCGTAGCCGCAACCGGCACCAAGATTCCGGTGTCGTTCACCTCAGGTCGGGGCATTGGGCATTGGTTTGGGTACATCGGCACGGCCCTCATGTTGGCTTCAGTCCTTTACACGTTGCGAAGTCGCGTCAACCGATTCCGCAACTGGGGT
>JBLNFG010000425.1:0-8410 GCA_050263495.1 Myxococcales bacterium
CGCATGACCATGGACGAGCGCATGACCGTCTGCAATATGGCGATCGAAGGTGGCGCGCGCTGCGGCTACATCAATCCCGACCAAACGACGTACGAGTACCTGAAGGGCCGCAAGTACGCGCCGTCGGGAGCTTCCTGGGACAAGGCCGTTGCGTATTGGGAATCGATCAAGAGCGATCCCGACGCGGTTTACGACGACGTAGTGCGATTCAAGGCGGAAGACATCGAACCGATTGTGACCTGGGGCATTACTCCCGATCAGTCTACCGGCGTGACCGGGCGAGTCCCATCCGTGAATCAGTTCCCGAAGGACGCACGAGATTCCGTAGAAGAAGCCTATCGCTACATGGGTGTCGACGCGGAAAGTCCGATTGCAGGGACGAAGATCGACGTCGCCTTCATTGGCTCGTGCACGAATGGTCGTCTGAGCGACTTCGAAGAAGTGGCGAAGCTCATTCGTGGCAAGGGCTTCAAGGTTTCGCCGAACGTCAAGGCGCTCGTGGTGCCCGGCTCGCAAAAGGTTCGAGAGCAGATGCTCCAGGCTGGACTGGACAAAGTATTTGCAGAGGCAGGCTTCGAGTTCCGTGAAGCGGGTTGTTCGATGTGTCTGGCAATGAATCCGGACAAGCTGAAGGGGCGCGAAGTCTCAGCTTCGTCGAGCAATCGAAACTTCAAGGGCCGTCAAGGGTCGCCGGTTGGGCGTACGCTGTTGATGAGCCCCGTCATGGTGGCAGCGGCTGCATTTACCGGCGAGGTAACGGATGCTCGCAAGCTGTTTGGCATTGGAGGCGCGGCCTAGTCCGCACTCGGAAGGAACAGAGCGTCATGGAAGATACCAAACGAATTAAGCTCAGTGGCAAGGCCATTCCGGTGCGTGGGAACGATATCGACACTGATCGCATCATCCCGGCGCGCTATCTCAGAACCGTGGTGTTCGAAGGCCTCGGCGAACATGCCTTCGAGGATGACCGGTTGCAGCTGAAGGAAGCTGGGAAGACTCACCCGCTGGACGAGCCGAAGTATCAGGCCGCACGCGTGATGCTGGTGAACAAGAACTTTGGCTGCGGATCCTCGCGCGAGCACGCACCCCAGGCAATTAGACGTTGGGGACAGGGAATCGTGGCGATCGTGGGCGAAAGCTTCGCCGAGATCTTCTACGGCAACTGCATTGCTCTGGGCGTGCCATGTCCGGTGGTCACGGAGCAAGACATCGAGAAGCTCATGGCAGCGGTCGAGGCGGACCCGAATCTGGAGGTAACGGTCGACCTCCAGAGTCGCAGCGTCAAGGCGGGAACGGTGTCTGTTCCGTTCGAGATGGCCGACGGCGTGCGCGCGTCCTTCCTCGACGGGCGTTGGGATACGACCGCAGAACTGCTCGCCAATAAAGCTGTCATTGCCGAAGCTGCCAAGCGCGTGCCGTACATGAACGGATTCATGTGAGAGAGAGGCGTGCCTCGGTGGGAATACGGCGGAACCAAGTCGCCGTCGCCGAGGCCGCTCAAAGCATGCCGAACGGCTTTGTGTGAAATCGGGCGCGCGTGCATGCGCGTAGACCCACGACAACGAGCGAACTAAGGGGCGAATTCCGCGTGGAGTTCGCCCCTATTCGCATGCCGTGCAAGCTGACGTCACTTGCCCGAGCTCAGTTTGGCAAGCGCGTAGGTTTCCTTGGCTCCGAGCAGCTGGAATTGGACGCCGAACCCCCCCGGCTTGGTCCAGCGCACGATTCCGCTGACCTGCAGGGGCTCTCCCCCCGGCAGTTTCAACTCGAGTTTTACCTTGGAACCGAACGCGGGCATTTCCGAGCTCTCGATAAAAGCTCCACCGACCGCGAGATCTCGCGTGACACCTGCCACCACGGCTCCCGCATCCGTGGTACAGCTAACATCGATCCTCACTTGAATTCGTGAATGCGCGCGCTTCTCCTGCACGATTTCCTCGATCGATCTGAACGTTGGCGAAAGCCCCGAGGGGCACCTCAATAGCCTATGAGATTCCGCCCGCACCCTGTCAAGCATTCGTCGAATTCAGGGCAAACTGCGCCAATTGTCGCGCGTTGGCTTGAGGGCTGGGCTGTCGTGTTCCCGTCTGTCGGCATCGCGCTGCTATCCACATGGCTCGCCCTCCCGCAAGGTACGATGCCGGACTACCTGCCAATGCCCACGCTGCGTCAAGACGAGTTGGCCACGCTGCGACGTGAAGTGCTTACGGCAAGACAGCGCGTTCAGACACGACCACTCGAGTACGAGCTGCGTCGCGTCGGAGAACTCATGCGCCAATTGGGGCGCCAGTGGCACCAAGGTGAATCCGTGAGTGTGGCGCAACGTGAGCGCTTACGCGGATTGGTGCGTGCAGTTCGGGCGAAGGTTGGCGACGAACCGTTGAACCGTTTGCGCGCCGTACAATCACAACTCTTCCTACTGGCATTGAACACGTGGGATAAGACCGGTGTCGAGTCCGAAGACGCCATTGAACTCGGTGGAGATTTCTTGATCAAGGCACGGCAATTGGGCTGGCTCGAAGGACCCGCGGATTGTACGAAGCCAATTGGAGTCAGTTCGAACCGGTGTGTACTCAGTTTGGATCAGGACGAACGCGCGGCACTGTTCCTCAACCGCTGGACTGAACTGGCATCCTCTAGCGGGGACGATCAGCTGCACATCGAATCCGCTTGGAAGCTATTAGCACTGAGGGCAAGGCTCAAGCAGCCTTTACGCCGACTCGGAGTCGAAGACCTACGACTTATCGATCGCATGGCGCGCGCGGACCCCTCCTACCCAGGCGCACTCGCCAAAGGCCTGCTCTTGGTGAGGCTTGGGGATAGGCAACAGGCGATTGAGGCGTTTCGAGCTCAGCTCGAAGCACACCCGAACGGACCGTTCGCGCTACGCGCGCGCAATCACCTGGTCTATGCGATTGAGATGATGAACGGTGATGGAACCTGAACTGAACCTGTTGGATACACGCGCGCTGCTTACGACGAATGCATTCGTTGCGAGTGCCATCGAGTCCGCTGCGAATCACCTTAGCGTTTGCGGCTTAGCCGGTTCAGCCGGTGTCTACTACGCGTTACAGATGAGTCGGCGCTTTTCGAGTCCTGTTTGGTACGTCGTAGCAGACAACGAGGCCGCGCTTCAGGCGGCGGCGGACGCCGAGTTCTACGAATCTGAGTACCGGTTGCGCTCCAGCAGCGGCGAATCTACTCCGATCGGCGTTGCTCCTTCCGATCGGGCTTCCGCGTCGAGTGTTGTTCCTGCCGCTTGCGTCATCTTGCCACCGGAAGACGCACCTTGGGCGGCGGTGCACCCTGATCGTCGCTCGACCATGAAGCGGGTGGCGGCACTGGCCGCGTTGGCTACGGGACTGCGCCCGCGGCTCGTGATTGTTACGGCCGAAGGCTTGTTACTGCATGTGCTGCCGCATGAACGACTTCGTGAGCGAACCCGGGTGGTTCAGACCGGTGAACTGCTCTCACTCCAAGAGCTGTCGCGCCAGTGTACCGAGGTCGGGTATTTGCGCGTCCCACTGGTCGAAGATCCTGGCACCCTAGCGCTGCGCGGTGGGCTACTCGACCTTTGGTCGCCCGCCGCAGACGAGCCGTGTCGAATTGAACTCGACGGCGATCACGTGCAGCGGATCCGTGTCTTCGATCCCGACAGTCAGAACACGCGCCACGACGTAAGCCAATGCACGATCGTGCCCGTGGTTGAATCCATGCTCGGCGCAAACGTCGAACGCGACGTCCGAAGTCGCATTGGAGCGCTCGCTGACGCGATCAACTGGCCGTCGAAGCAGACCAAACAATTGGTGGAGCAACTGCTCGAGGGTCGTCCCTTCATTGGTTCGGCAGAGTACCTGCCTGCGTTCACCCCGCTCACGAGCCTATTGAGCTACCTCGAGCCGTCGACACCGATGGTGTTCGAGAATGCCGTCGAGGTATTGAGAGCGCTACGCGCCGCAGAAGCGGCGCTGCGCAATAGTGCCGCAGCCGTCGATCGCGGCCCGCACTTCGGCTTCGAAGCTTGGGCAGATGGCGAGGCCCAACTCGCGGAGCGCTTGGCGACACACCGGACCGTGTCCTTGCTTCGCTTGGCCCAGAGCGGTTCGGCTGAGCAACTGCCACTCGATGTCTTGGAACGGGCCGACGAGAGCACGGCTTCGATGGGA
Source organism: Myxococcales bacterium (assembly GCA_050263495.1). Lineage (GTDB taxonomy): Bacteria > Myxococcota_A > Polyangia > Polyangiales > Polyangiaceae > FEN-1139. The sequence goes on from JBLNFG010000425.1 coordinate 4,167, forward strand.
GCGCAGGATCACGCGGAGCTGACGCGTGCGATCACCGCATCCCGCAAGGAAGGTGGCGGAGCCGGAGCACTCGCGCCCCTCGTCTCCCAACTCAAGGCCTGGGAGGAATGTGGCTATCAAACCTGCATCGTGGCGCGCGCCGAGACGCAACTCGATCGGGTTGCGCAATTGCTTCAGCATCGCGGTCTGCGTGCGAATCGCGCCGTGAAGGAGCAACGCGCTGCGCGGGATGCGAGTTTCGTTCCGTTGCTACTCCCCGGAAATCTAGCTCGAGGCGCAATTCTTCCGGCAGAGCGCCGCATCTATATTACTGAGGAGGAAATCTTCGGGCAACGCAGCCATCGACGCAAGAAGCGCGAGCCCGTCGCGGAATCCGGTCTGGAAGATCTGCGTAACCTGTCGCCGGGTGACTATGTGGTGCACATCGAACACGGGGTGGGGCGCTATCTCGGGCTCGAACGGCGCGAGATCGGCCCGACGCATGTGGAATTGATCTGCATCGAGTACCTCGCCGGCAAGCTCTATCTGCCGATCTATCGACTCAATCAAATCGCAAAGTACAGCGGAGGCGACGCTCAACCCAAGCTCGATCGTTTAGGTGGTCTCTCGTTCGCTAAGACGAAGGCGAAGGTACAACGTCGAGTTAGGCAGATGGCAGACGAGCTGCTACGGCTGTATTCCGAGCGACTGAATGCGGAAAAGCAGCCCATTGCGCCGCGGGACGACGACTACGCGGCGTTTGAAGCCACCTTCCCGTTCGAGGAAACGCGCGATCAGTCCGTGGCGATTGCCGACGTACTGGGCGATTTGGAATCGACCAAGGTCATGGACCGCTTGGTTTGCGGCGACGTGGGTTTCGGCAAGACGGAGGTCGCACTTCGAGCCGCATTTCGTGTAGCCATGGCGGGGCGTCAAGTGGCCTTGCTTTGTCCGACGACAGTGCTCGCGCAGCAGCATGCTGCAACCTTCGGCGCGCGCTTGGCGGACTGGGGGCTCGAAGTGCGCGTCCTCAGCCGCTTCACGCGCCCGGCCGAGACTCGGGAGACGTTGCTGGGGCTCAAGCGCGGCACCGTGGACGTGGTGGTTGGGACGCACCGACTGCTATCCAAAGACGTCGACTACAAGCAGCTCGGTTTGCTGATCGTGGACGAAGAGCAGCGTTTTGGCGTCACGCATAAGGAACGCATCAAGCAATTGCGTGGCGGCATCGACGTTCTCACGCTCAGCGCCACGCCGATTCCGAGAACGTTACAGCTTGCAGTCGGGGGATTGAGAGATCTCTCCATGATCTCGACGCCGCCCGTCGATCGACGCGCGATTCGTACCATCATCGCCAAGGTCGAGGCAGACGTCTTGGTAGACGCTATCTCGCGCGAGCTCGATCGCGGTGGGCAAATCTTCTACGTACATAATCGCGTTGCGGGTCTGGAAGAGCGAGCGGCGCGCTTAGCCCAGCTCTTTCCCTCCGTACCGCTTGCGCTTGCGCATGGGCAAATGCCGGAGGCAGAGCTCGAGCGCGCGATGCTGCGATTCGTGGAAGGGGAAGCCAAGATCCTCGTGTGCACGGCGATTATCGAGAATGGGATCGACATTCCGCGTGCCAATACGCTCATCGTCGATCGCGCCGATCTCTTCGGGCTGGCGCAGCTGTACCAACTAAGGGGTCGGGTTGGGCGTTCCAAGGAGCGCGCGTATTGTTACCTGCTCGTTCCGAGCCTAAGCGAACTGGGTGATGAAGCGCGCAGTCGACTCGAGGCCATTGAACGCTTCACGGAGCTGGGTTCGGGGCTCAAGGTAGCGGCACTCGATCTCGAACTGCGCGGTGCGGGTGACTTCCTGGGGGCCGAGCAGAGCGGATTCGTTGCCAGTGTGGGTTTTGAGCTGTTTTGCCACATGCTACGCGAAGCCGCGGCGGAATTGAGTGGTACCCCGATCCGGCATGATGTGGAGCCAGAGCTGGCGTTTGACGTGGAAATGCTCTTGCCCGAAGAGTACGTCGCGGATATCGGCGTTCGTCTGTCACTCTACAAGCAGCTCTCGTCTGCGCGGGATCCGGCCGAGGTAGACGAGATCGCGTGCTCGATGGAGGACCGGTTTGGGTCAGCGCCAGTCGAGGCGCGTCAGCTGGTACAGTTGATGCGTTACAAAACGGTGTTGCGCCGGCTCTCAGTTCTGGCTTGTGAGGCGTCAGCCGAACAAGTGCGGCTTCGGATGCGTGAAGACACGCCGCTCGACGCCATGAGAATCGGCCAGCTCGCAAGGAGTGAAGAGAGTGGCTACCGGCTTCAACCAGATTCGAGCATCGTGGCAAAACGTCGACCAGGTGAGGTTGCGCAGCACGGGCTCGACTTGTTGGGCCGCGTGCTCGACGAACTCGAACAGTGCTTGGAACAATCCACGCACTGACACCCGAGGGTCGATTCTCTCCAGTGCACGAGCGGTGTCCGAACCTGGCCCAGGGGCGAAATTCCATCCTGCTTCAAGCGTCTTCGACATTTCTGGCAATCGACCCACGTACGACGACCTTTCCCCCGCGCCGCTCCTCGCTGGACGCTACCGCCTGATGGAACGCCTGGGGGCTGGCGGCATGGGCTCCGTGTGGAGAGCCGATGACCTCAACTTGGACGCAGAAATAGCGATCAAGTTGATCGATCCAGAACTAGCGCAGTCGCCCGAGGCCGTCGCCAGATTCCGGCGGGAAGCGCAGGCGGCCGCCTCGATTCGGAGCACCTACGTGGTCCAGATCTTGGACTACGGCATTGATCAAGGCATTCCGTTCATTGCGATGGAGTTGCTTCGTGGTGAGTCTTTGGCAAAACGCCTCAGACGGGAAAAGCGCCTCTCGCCCGAACAGGTAGTGCATATTCTTGGCCATGTGGGTCGGGCGCTTGCGCTGGCGCACGACCACGGAATCGTTCATCGCGACCTGAAACCGGACAACGTGTTCTTGGTTCGGGAGGGTGACGAGGACATTGGAAAACTGGTCGACTTCGGTATCGCCCGTAGGCCTGAGGGGCTCGATCAAGCCGCCGATCTGAAAACCTCGACGGGCGCCTTGTTAGGGACGCCCTTCTACATGAGCCCCGAGCAAGCAACGGGGCAGGTCGCGGATCATCAGACGGATATTTGGTCGTTCGGAGCCATTGCCTTCGAGTGCCTAACCGGAGAACGTCCTTTCCGCGGGGAGTCATTGGGTGCCCTGTTCCATTCAATCTGCATGGGTGACATCCCCGTGCCCTCGCGCGTTGCCCCGGTGCCGGACGGGTTCGACGACTGGTTTGCTCGCGCTACGGCGCGCGACAAGGCCCGGCGCTTCTCGACGATCAAGGAAGCGGCCGAACAGCTGCGAATTGTGTGTGGAGGCGGCGTGAGTTCGACGCGGTTCGCTCGGACTCGTGAGAGCGTACCCCCACCGCACCACGCCAGCCCAATTGCGCCGGTATCGTCGCGCCCCTACGAGGTAACGGCTCCGCCCGCGGCGCAGACGCTCATGGGGATGGGAGCTTCCCGTTGGACCTTCCCGGTGTTCATTTTGACGCTCACCGCCAGCGTTGCCTCCGCGAGTGGACTCGCGGTTTGGGTCGCTCTGCGTGGTAACTCGGGCGGGGTGCCCGACGCCTCCGTGGTCGCAACGGTGACGCACGACGCCAACTCCGGGGTCTCGAAAATCGAGCCCCGGATCGCTCCGCCCGAATCCAAGGCCGCAATGACGCCGTTCACCGTTTCCGTGGTGCCGGTGTTCCCACCTGCGGACGATCAGCTCGCCGATGGCTCCGCTCAGCACCGCCTCACGCAACGCCTAGAGCCCGCTGCGCTCAACGCACCGGCTGCCGTTGCGCCACCGTCAACGGCAATGCCCACAGCGACGCCCGCTTCGAGCGAGCCGCGGATGTCCGTACTGCGTGAGGCGATCAACAGCAGTAAGCCGTCCAGCTCTGGGCTCGAAGCCGCTCCGAGAAAGCCCAGTAGTGTTCCTGTGGGCGACAATGCCGCTGGGATCTAGGGGTGTCCCGGGTTTCCAGTCTGCTCCGCAGCCAGATCCTCCGGCAGCAGCGCGCGGCTCGTCGCTGCGCTCCTCAAAGTAGGCCAACTACTCCTACGGTGCTCACTCCTCGGGCGCGCGCTTGCTTAGCCTCTTCGCGGCCGCACTGTTCGCGCCACGCCAGCGAGAATTTAGCCTGATTGACTGCCACATTGCCCTCGCCACCTCAGCCAATGATCGGCCAGCACGAGTGCAACCATGG
>JBLNFG010000426.1:0-4033 GCA_050263495.1 Myxococcales bacterium
TAGATTGAGGGGGAGCACGAGCTCCGTTGTCGGTCGCGGCTGGTCGTAGTTGGATACCGAGATCAGTTCGCGGGATCGGTACCCCAGGATGCAACGCGGTGGCGTTGCAGACGGGACAGCGGCGAAGGGTCGACTGTTGTCCGGGGCGCGACGGGGACGCCAATCCGTAACACCGACCAAGCATCAATTGTATTCGTCGGAGCGTGGTTCGGTGCTTTGGATGGAGTAGCCCGGAAGGAACGAACACGATGAAATCCTCGAGGCGGGACATGCTGCAGGAACCGACGAAGAAACTCGTCGGCGAAAGCGTCATCAATTTGGTCTTGTCGTCGCGTTGACTTCGGTACCGGAACGTGACGCTTCGGTCCGTACAGGAAACAACGGCACGGTTCGAGATGGCAGTGCGATGGACATAGCGACCAAGGTACTCGAGGACCCGGTCGCTGCCTTGGACAATCTCCTTACAATAGACGATCCAGCATGGGGACCTGTCTATATCTTCCGGGACCGCTCTCGAGTCACTTTGGCGTTGGCCAAGAAGGTTGTATTCGCCCAACGTCCGAAGCCTTGACGAATGCGCTAGCTTCGATCTCGAATCGATGATCCCGTCGCGACACCCAGCCATGCCGATCCTAGACTCAACCCCCATGCGTTTGGCGGACGACAGAGTCTCCCCCTATCGATCCTGTTTGCCGCGAGTCCAATCCTCGACTCGAAGGTCTTCGAACCGGGCAAAATCCTTAACGTTCGCAGTCACAAGCGTCAAGCTATTCACGTACGCGACCGCCGCAATTTGACCGTCGACAAAGGGCCCGGGACGTCCGACGCTCTCCTGCCGTGCTCGCTCGATCCCGTGCCAAGTGGCCTCCTCTTCGCCATAGGGAAGTATCGGAAAGGACTTGAGTACCACGTCGTAAAGGAACGCCTCCAGCTCAGTCTTGCGCTTGCCTTCGGGCAGGCGGTTCAAACCATAGATGAGCTCATTCCATACGACGGATGCGATTGCACAATGGCTGCCGCGCTGGCCCAATCGAGTCACCACGTTGCGATTTGGCTTGGGCGCAATTACCGCAGACAGCGTGCTCGTGTCGAGCAAGTAACTGAGGTTCAAAGCGTCACCTTCCTGCCGCTTGCTCGATCGCGCAGCCTCTCAAAGTAACGTGATCCAAGCCCGCTCGTTCCTTCAGGAAACTTCTTCCGAAATGCCTGATATGCCACGGCAAAGCTCCCTCTGTTGGCCTTGAGTCGCTCATAATGCCCGATCGAGACAACGACAGCTACGGGACGACCTCGGCGAGTCAGCTGCACTTCACAGCCCGCCTCCGCCTCGTCGACCAGGCTAGGAAGATTCTTGCGTGCATCCGCGATCGAGTACTGTTGCCGGTCCATCGAACAAGTGTACACCTACATGTACATGTGGCAACGCGAAGGCAAGTGCTGTCCAACTCAGCAATGAACCTGGCAGCTTTCCTGCTGGAACCTCTGGCCTGCCGCGCGCCGTGGCGAGCGCAACGCTCGCTTCAATTATACGGCGCGCGGCTGTCTCCCACCTGGACACCTTCCGGTGATACTGTCAGGGCTGCAGGTTATTGCTACCCCGTTAGGCGCACAGACAAGAGCACCAGGTTATGGCTAGCAGTCCGGAGAACCTCTGGACGATCAGTGAGCTCGCGATGCACGACTTTGGTCGAGTTGCGTCTGTCCTGCAGCTGGGGGCGGGCTCCGCATACCCGTTGTGCATCGTCATGCCCGAAAGATCCCCAAGCGGTATGTATGAGAAAGACGAAGAGCAACCGCTTGCGTACGTCACTGTGAAGGCATTCGGGCCCGACGTGAATGGGCAAATATCCGAGAGAAGCTCGCTGTAGCTTGCACCCGCTCACCATTCTGGTACTTTTCTGGTGTGTCTCGCTCTGCCCTTGCCCAAGATACCACGGTTGCCAGAACCATTCGCTTTCCCGCCAGTCTCCGCGAGCGCATCAGCAACGATGCCGAACGCTGTGGGAGAAGCTTCGAAGGTCAGGTTCTAGCTCTTCTGAGACGTCACTATGGCGAAGATGTCGACATCGCACCGAGTCCGAATGACATTCTTGCGTTAGCCACTGCAAGCCTGGCTGACGTCCCTGCGTCCGAAGCTCGAGCGCTGGTTCGTCGACTCAAGGAAGCGGAGCGATGAGTCCCCATGCCTGCTGAACCCGCCCTTCTGGACACCGACACTCTGTCGGAAGTGAGTCGTGCAAATCCAATCGTTACTGCGCGGGCCAGAGCGTATCTTTTGGAGTTCGGGCGCTTGACCATCAGCTCGGTGACCGTCTTCGAGCGCCTGCGTGGATATCGCCAAGCACTGCGGGCCGGTAAGCCCTTCCATGCCCAGCTGAAGGCATTCGAGACGCTCGTCCGGAACTGCGTGATCCTTCCTTTCGATGAAGACGCGGCGGACGTGGCGTCGACGATTTGGTCTGCTTGTTCCCGAAGCCAACGCCAGAGTCTTGGTGACATTCTGATCGCTTCAATTGCCATCGCGCGGCAGGTTCCGTTGGTGACGCGCAACAAGCGCGACTTCGAGGGATTCACCAAAGCGGCCAATCTGCAATTGCGTCTCGTCGATTGGACCTCGTCTTCAAGGCAACGAAGTCGAACGACCTGATACCCTGGCGCCTAACTCTTGCATGAACTGACGGCCTTGTTTTTCTGGTGGATTCGTGCTCAGCGCCAGCCGTGGCTTCGCTTCAATTATGCGGGTGGCGCTGGTTGTGGCATCCTGATGCTTGCTTGCGGGTCTCGGAACAACGGGCTAGCGCAGCGCATCAACCCCTCCGAGAGCCCCAGAGACCTTCGGCTCTTGCGCGCACCCATGCAGTCAATTTTTGGTCGGATGAGTGGCGGCGCATCAGCTCGGACGCCAGATAGGGCTCTGCGAAATGTACCTTTGCGCGCACCTCGCGGTAACGTGGGATGGTGATCTGAAGCAGTGGCGCGAGGGTGGATATCCCGAATCGCTCTGCAACGCGGTTGATCAGGAGTCGCTTCACTCTGCGTGAGTGGACCCCCATGACCAGTGCGCTCACGACGACGCCCTGTGCGGCGGCGAGTCCGCGCACTAGGGCCCCGGTGCCGTTACACCAAGGCCGCAGAAGGGAGGCGCGGTTCTGGACAAAAGCCGGATCAGGCTCGATCTGGCCGGCTCCGAAGTGAAGCACGGCGCCTCCTTCGAGCAGGTGACGGTGTGCTCGACGCACGACGCTGGCCCGTCGCGTATTGCTGCTTTGGTCGGGAACCCAGAGCAAATGTCTGGATAGATTCGGTAGGGCACGCAGAAAGCTTCGTTCGGCAGCGAGCACTGCTACGTCATGTCTCCCCATGGCTGCGAGTAGGACGAGCGCGTCGTACGCACCGGGATGATTGGTTGCGACGAGCAGCGCACCGCGCGAAGGTACCGCACCAGAGCTCTCCCAGGTCGCCCCCAATTCCTGCAGTGCCTGCGCAGCAGCCTGAGAAATGCCGTGCGTCGCGATGCGAGCGTCGAATCTCGCTAGCGTTCGACCCAACGGCAACGACACCCTGATGAATGCACCCGCGACGCCGCGTTGGATCCATTCGGGGCAGTTTCGCAGACCCAAGGCTGCAACAATCTCGTCGGCGGAGTGCTGCGCTAACGAAAGCTCGAGGGACGATAACGACGCCAGCGTCGTCGCGTGCTGTTCCAGTAACTCGAGCGGAGACGGCAATGGTGCGGCTAAGCGCTGCGGGTCAAGCGGCCGCTCAGCAGCCTGCAATGATGAAATCTCCAGCGGTGAGGCCACTTGTTGCATGCATTAACTTAGTGACTCGAGCGTCTGACCGACAGTGAGGAATCTGATTCATTGACTGTCAGGAGCGGACTGCCGCTGAAACCCCAGCCGCTTAGAATGTCGAACGGTTTGATTCACGCAACGAAAGCGCCGAAACCGAAGCGAGCGGGGCGCCCGAGGAGTGAGCACCGCAGGAGTAGTTGGCCTACTTTGAGGAGCGTAGCGACGAGGCCGCCCTGCGC
>JBLNFG010000427.1:0-6750 GCA_050263495.1 Myxococcales bacterium
GAACGATCATTGTTCACGATTGAGTGGGAACAGTGTAGAAGAGCCATGCCAGATGTGACTCATGGAAGCTCCCTGGAATCTGACGCGCCTGGCGGCTGAGCAAATGGACGCTTGGCGCTCGAGTGCGCCCGTTAAAATGTGGAGAGGTTGGCCGAATGCCAGGTCGCCGCAAGAAGTCGTGATTAAGCCGCGGTTCCAGGTCGGAGAGCGGTCAACCGCAACAGGTGAGATCCTATTCATAATCCTGTCCTCCAGCTTCGTGCGGAGCCCGCGGATGGTGGTGTCGAGCTCGTCTTAACGGGAGGGCTCTATGCTGAAGGGTGAACCTGGGACGAGTAGTCGGTTCACTCCGAAGCGGTCGAGGAAGTGCCGCTCGTTTCGCAGGGGTCCGGCCGATGGTTCCGCATCGCAGTCACAGCACAGAACCAAGACCGGGTTGTTCAATTGGAACTCCTACTGGAGTAGGTTGTTGTCCTGCGGCGTTGCGCCTGCGGCATCGCCGTACTGTTTTGTTGTCTCGAAACCAAGCGAAAGTCTTACGTCGAAACAGTCCAACTTGAGCGAAGCGGGACGGTGGAGTTAAACGATGCCCAATTCTGAAGAGATCAGCACGGCCGGCGCGGTCGCTATCGTTGGCATGTCCGGGCGATTTCCTGGAGCCGAAGACATCGCTGCGTTTTGGTCCAATCTGTTGAGTGGGCAGGACTCGATCTCGCGCCTGGAAGCATCTGAGATCGAGCCCGCGCTCATGAAGCCAGGTACTGTGCTGGCGAAGGGAGTGTTGGAGCACGGCGACAAGTTCGACGCAGCGTTCTTCGGCATTACGCCGCACGAGGCGAAGGTCATGGACCCCCAGCATCGGGCAATCCTGGAATTGGCCTGGGCGGCGCTGGAAAGTGCAGGGTACGATCCCGCGTGTTATCCCGGATCGATCGGTGTCTGGGCTGGTTCGAACGACCCCACGTACTTCTATCAGAACGTACTGCCGCGCTGGGACGTCGTAGAAACGATAGGTTTTCTACGCGCAACCATGGGAAGCGGGCGCGACTATCTCTCGACTCGGGTCTCGTACAAGCTCGGCTTGCGCGGCCCAAGCGTCAGCTTATTCACCAAGAGCTCGACCTCTTTGGTTGCAGTGTGCGACGCGTTCGCCGCGCTCGTGAATTATCAGTGTGACATGGCTTTGGCGGGCGGAGTCTCGATTGTCAGCCCGTTGCGTTCCGGATACGTTGCCCCAGAAAACGGCTCGTTATCTCGGAGTGGCTGCTGTCGACCGTTCGATGCTCAAGCAGATGGCACGGTCCCGAGCGACGGTGCGGCGATGGTCGTGCTCAAGCGGCTCGAGGACGCGGAAGCCGATGGCGATTTCATCTGGGCAACCATTCGTGGCATCTCGGTCACCAACGACGCCCGAGAAAGAACTGCCGAACATGTGCCGAGCGTCTCCGGTCTTGCGAACACAATCGCGATGGCACAGGCAGTGGCCGGCGTGGAAGCGAGCGAGATTTCCTACGTCGAAGCCGACGGATCCGGGAGCCCGGATGGCGATGCCGCAGAAATTGGGGCACTCTGCCAGGTCTTCGCGCCGGAAGGCAAAGCGCTGACCGAATGTGTGCTGGGATCGGTTAAAGGGAATGTGGGTCACCTGGACGCTAGCGCTGGTGTTGCAGGCCTAATCAAGACCGCGCTAGCTCTTCACCATCAGCAGATCCCCCCAACGGTCCACTTCGAGCAGCCCTCCGAGGCGCTGGCGCGCAGCCCATTCCAGGTTAATACGTCCATTCGTCCCTGGTCGAAAGGCAAGTCTCCGCGCCGTGCCGGCGTGAGTTCGGTTGGAAGTTCCGGGACGATGGCTCATGTCGTGCTCGAGGAAGCGCCTCAACGCGCCCGAACCGTTGCGCCGCGCCGCGATGAGCTCCTGGTGCTTTCCGCGAAGACGGAACGCGCGCTCGACCATTTGACGCAATCCCTTGCGCAGCACCTCGACGGACATCCCGAAGCATCGTTGTCCGATGTTGCGCGCACTTTGCAGCTCGGACGCCGCGCCCATGCCCAGCGCCGAATCGTTGTGTGTCGTGATGCCGGCGAAGCCGTCGATCTGCTGCGCCGCAATGACCCCACTCGAGTGTACAGCGCTTGCTGCGGGCGCGCCAAACCGTCAGTTGCCTTCATGTTCCCGGGTCAAGGGGCGCAGTACGTCGGAATGGCTGCTGAGCTTCATGCGAAGGAGCCGGTGTTTGCGGCCGAGTTCAATGCTTGTGCTGACGCACTCGAACCGCTGCTCGGAATTGACATCCGTAAGCTCGTGTTTTCGTCTTCCTCGAACCTCGAAGAGGCGCAGCGCAAACTATCTGAGACCTCGATCACGCAGCCGGTACTGTTCGCGGTGGAGTTGGCGTTGGCTCGGTTATGGATGTCGTGGGGAATTGAGCCCCAGGCCATGATCGGCCACAGCTTGGGCGAATATGTGGCTGCGTGCGTTGCAGAGGTAATGCCCAGAGACGTGGCCGTATCCGTCGTTGCGGCGAGAGCTCGTCTTATGCAAGCTCAACCGCGGGGTACAATGATGGCTGTGCGGCTGAGTGCCGCCGAACTAGAGCCGTGGCTCACTCCAGAGGTGGTCATTGCCGCGGCGAATGCACCGGGATTGAACGTAGTCTCGGGGCCAGATGCTGCCGTCACGGAACTTGAGCGAAGATTGTCGAAGCGGGAGGTCAATTGTCGGATTTTGGCCACTTCGCATGCTTTTCACTCACCGATGATGGAAGGCGCCCTGCCGGAGTTTCGTAAGGTACTCGAGGCCACCGAACTGCGTGAACCCACGCGCCCGTGGATATCTTGTCTTACCGGCGAACCCATCACTGCTGAACAGGCAAAGAGCCCCGAGTACTGGGTTCAGCAGTTGCGATGTCAGGTGCGGTTCTCCAACGGAGTACGCCATCTGCTGTCTGACCCAACGATGGCGCTGCTGGAGGTCGGCCCAGGCCAGACTCTCGTGGGATTGACCCGCGTGCAGCTTGAACAACCAGCACGACAGTTGCTCGTTACTTCGCTGGGGCGGGAGGCGGGTGCTGACATGCGCTGGATGCTCGAGGCGCTTGGACGCCTGTGGGCCGCAGGAGTTGAGCCCCAATGGGCCGCGGTCCACAAAAACGCGGCTTTGCGGCGCGTGCCGTTGCCGACGTACCCATTCGAGCGTGTCAAGCACTGGATCTCGGCGGACCCGTCCAAGGACGAAGAGACGGCGCCGTCGGGCGCGGACGGTCTTGTCGTTGAGAGTTCCGCTCTCAATCCAAGTCAGAGTTCATTGACGATTGGTGTGGTGGAGCAAATCTGGAGGGATTTGCTCGGAGTCCGGTCTGTTGACGCTCAGGACAACTTCTTCGATTTGGGTGGGGACTCACTACTGGCGCTACAGGTAGTTGGGCGAATCAAGAAGCAGACTGGTCATGATGTCTCTGGTCGCGACATCATGATGCAAACCCTCCAGCAGCTCGAGGAACGCGTAGGCGTCTCCTCACTCGGCCCCGATCAACCCGATGTGTCGCAAGGGCAAGCAGGTCAGGGTTCGAAAGGAACGGGCGACGCCACGGCTACAACGAAGACCCGCGGTGAGAGGATCCAGCCAAAGTTCTTCGGTAACCCTGCCCTGTTCGGCACCTACCACCCACCCACCAACCCTTCCAGTCAATCCGCGCGAGCGGTGCTTCTGTGTCCGCCGATTGGGCATGAACACACCCGCTCCCATCGTGCGGTCAGAACCCTGGCTCGAGCATTAGCTCGCGCCGGCCAGCACGTGCTTCGATTTGACTATCGAGGAATGGGCGAATCGTGGGGATATCCTGTAGATGGTGGTGTCGAGGCCTGGTGTGATGACATTGTCATCGCACTTGAGGAGCTAGCGTCCCTGTCGGGAACTCGTCGCGTGGCGCTAGTTGGAGTGCGCGTTGGGGCTCTGCTCGCCGCACACGCGGCTTTGGGTGGGCGACTCCGCAACTTCGAATTCGAACGGCTGGTTCTGTGGGATCCGGTGCTGAGTGGTGACGAATTTCTTAGCAACGCCATAGCGCTGAACGACGAGCTCTTGAACGACGCTGGCCGATTCCCGTGGATGGCGCGTTCAGAGTTAGCTACTGCCCCGCGTCGATCGGGCGATTCCCTAATTGGCTACACCTTTCCGCCTGAGATTCGACGCGCCCTGCGTTCGGTAGATTTGCGCAGCGTGCCGGCGTGGCTCGCGACTCCAACGAATTTCATGCTGTCTGAAGCTCATGGCGAGTGCGAAAATTTAGTAGCGCGGCTTCAGTCAGCCGGTTCAACTGGAATGCAGTATCAAGTCGTGCAGCGAGCTGAAGGCGCTTGGGGCAACTACGCGCGACATGAGCGTGCACTTCAAGCGGGGGGAATGGTTCCCGCCATCGTGTCATGCATCTTAGCGGGAGCGAGCTAATGGAACGTCCTATTGTCTTTGCCAACGATCGTCTGACAGGTGTCCTTACCGAGTCCGCAACGTCGAGCGACCGCCCGTGCGTTCTGATTCTCAATGCGGGCCTAATCTATCGAGCCGGCCCTGGGCGGCTTTCGGTGGAGTTCGCTCGACGCGCAGCCAGAACTGGCTTCGCCTCGTTCCGTTTTGATCTCTCGGGGATCGGCGACAGCGATCCACGCGCGGAGTCCGTCACTTCGATTGAGAATGCCGTCGCTGATGCGCACGAGGCGATGAACATGCTCGAGGCGCAATTTGGGTTCAAGCGATTCGTGCTGTTTGGGCTCTGCTCGGGAGCCGTGCATGCCCATTTCATTGCGTGGGAGGATACCAGGGTCGTGGGGGCGATCATGCTCGACGGCTACATCTTCAATACTCGTCTGTCCGCGCTAACGCACCGGTTGAATCGTCTCCGGCCATTGCGACGTTTGCCGGGACGAGCCGTAAAATGGGCACTCCGCTCCTTGCCGGACACTCCAACCTCCCCGGCCCTTGCAGTCCAAGACGACGGTGGGGTGCTTCCGCGCTGGCCAGAAAGGGAGCCGGTCGAAGCCGGGCTCAAGATCCTGAAGCAACGCGGTGTCGCGTTACTCCAGATCTTCACCGGCGAATGGGATCTCTATTCCTACGAGGGGCAGCTCGCCGAGGCTCTCCAATCCATCGACTACGGATCGCTTAGGACTGAAATGCGAATCCCCAGCGCTGAGCACCTTTACCTGCTGCCAACCGAGCGGGAGACGCTCTTTTCCGCGGTTGCGCGTTGGTTAGATGCGGAACCGTGGGAAAAGAAGCATCCAGTAACCGTCGCTTGATCGCCTGCGAACAAGTAGCCCGTAGAACCAGCGCTCGCTTCATCGAGCTTCGATCGCACTCACGGCGTCAGACGGAAGTGGTCGAAATGGAACGTTTTGGGACTTTCGGGTGGCTCGATGAAGAGAACCAGCTCGTGGAATTTGTCCAGGTGCATGGGGCGGTTACTTGCACCGGTCCGGATGAATTCCCGAGGCACACTGATGGTATTGGTCCCCGGTTTTATTTCCATGACCAGATTGAAGTGCTCGTCGTAACCCATTGGCCCGTCATCATGAAGGCTGAGGGTCATGTTCACGGGGGGCTGCCCCGCGGGAGCAAAGATCTCGAAGTCCAGCGAAGAGAAGCGCGACCAATCTTGTCCTAAGTCGACCAACCTCACCGCAGGTGGCCGTTCACCATGCTTGATGAACACGGATTTGGCTACACGCCTGCCGTGAGCGCGGACGAACTCTGGTGGTGGTGGAACGAAACTCAACTCATCGCTGTCCCTAGCCTTGAGAAACACTTGCTCCCAGGGGTGTTCGAAGCTCGCCAACAACGGAAACTGCACACGGTGGAGCAAACCTCGGCGCATCGCTCGTAGGCTGGGAAATAGTCCAAGCAGCAAAACCGCCAACGCTCCGACGCGGAGCCCAATTCGAGCCAAACGCGAAAGAGGGATAGAATCGAAGCTCAGAGCCAGCATTAGCCCTGTGAGGCCACCGGCTGCGTCGAGCACAACGTCCGAGCGAGAGGCGGTACCGGTGGAAAACCCTTGGGCCACTTCGAATATCGCACCAAGGCCAACCACGGCGCAGCCAGCCAGAGCGTAGTGCATCCCACGACGTAAAACGCGCGAGAGCCACAGACGCGAGATTCGGAGCAGCACCACGCCTAAGCCGACGGAAAACAGCACGTGGAGCATGTTGGAGAAGTGCAACCAGAAGTAATTCTGCGGCCGCTCGACGAGCAGGAGAGCGGCCGCAATCGCGAGCAGCAACCAAGCCCAAGCCGCGGACTCAGCTAAACCACGCCTGTCTGGAAGGAATTTCGACAGCCGGTTGGACGTTGCGGGCACGATTGCCGCTGGACCGTGCGGCGTATGGCTCGTGGGACTCGCCACTCTCTCCTCCTTGAATCAGTCAAACGGTAGCACTCGTTTGTGTGTCAGCGAGCCGAACGACGAATATCTTCGGCTTCCCGGGTGAGAAGATGGGCTCGTCGGGGCCAGGCGCCTGCTCGGGTCTGCTCAGCGGAGCAGCGAGGGATTTTCTTGAGCCGGATCGATGCGCAATCGGGCGAGGAGGAACGTCGTATCGTCGTGAGCCAATAGCGATCCGCGATAGCCGCGCAAGGAATTGAGCATTGCCTCACGCATTGCGTGCGGACCTCGGGCACCATGAAAGGACACCACGGAAGACAGCATGTTAGCCAAGTTCTCCGTGCCCAAGGGCTCACGCTGCTTGTTCACC
>JBLNFG010000428.1:0-3495 GCA_050263495.1 Myxococcales bacterium
CTGGATGCACTCGCAACGACCGGATACCACTGGATCGCAACCGCTACCGCACGTCTCCGAAGACGGACATCCCATCGCAGGATTGTGGCACGCTAGGCCCGTGTCCCCGTCTGGTTGCCTACAGGGATAGAGATCGAAGTTTGCCGGGCAGCACTCGCTAACAGACGGGGCTCCGGCGCTCCCAACCTCACCCGATCCAGGCTCCCCCGCGTGCTCGGCACAACCAGCAATCCAGCTCGTCAAGAGAATGCAAATCGATGCACTTCCGATTCTGAACAGTGACATGCGTCCCTCCTCAATGTGAACCCAGTGTGAGTCGCGCGCCCGCGCTCGGCTAGCGAATTATCGTTCATGAATGCGGCTTGGGGTGGCGGGACCGGTAAGTGGGGACCCCATTTGGGTGCCAAGCGTAAAGAGATCAGAGTTTTCCTGCCCACCACCGCGCCGTCTTCGCCGGCGCTTGCTCCTCCCAAGCTTGTTCTCGCGCGTGCCGCGCTGCGAGCAAGCGGGAGGAGCACCCCGGAGACCACCGAAAAGCTTACAGGCAGTACCGCTTCACGTAGCGCCGCAACGTCGAGCCGCGTTCTTCATCGAAGTAGCGTCGGGCACGCGCGACCGTCTCTGGATCCAAATGGTCGAGGCAATCCGCGATGAGTTCGTACCCCATTTGGAGCTGCGGTCCGTCCTCGGGATACTCGTCTCGATAACGTTGACTCAAGCGGCGCAGGGCTTCGGGATCTCCGGCATCCACGGCACCGTTGAGCGCGCCAATTAGCGCGTTCTCACGATAGATTCGACGATGCTGTGCGGTAATTGGGTGAGGGTGCCGTGGGCCGAGCCGCGTGCTGTCGCCTTGTGCTCGCATCATGGGCACACCATCGCTTGCCAGTTCAACCGGTGTTTCTAGGACGGCCCGCGGCGGGCTTGTCTTGGCTGCTTCCGGGATGGGCGAGGGGGGCGACGGCTCCCTTGGCACGTCGACGAATGCGATGTTCTCGCGTGCAGCGATGGGTTCAGGCGGTTCGTGCTCACGACGTGTAAACCAAAAAGCGAGGCCCGAACCCAGTACGCCACCGACCAGAACAATGGCAACCCCGCGCAGGCGAGAATGGGACTGCGCGCTCATGGGACGGTAACGTTCCATGTAACGGTCTGCTGCGCGCGACTCCACGCCGTACGAGCGCAGTAACCGCCTGTGACAGCCGCCGGACACTTGCCACTCCTATTGCGAACGAGATCGTCCCCAGCGTTGTCATACGCCTTGGCGGAGATGGTGTGCGCCCCAGAGGCAAGGGATTGCGCCGCAACGTCGCAGCGCTCTCCACCTTGCTCTTTCACCACAGTGCCGTCTACGGACCAGTCCACGTCAATGACCGCGGGATCGATGACCTTGACGCTCAGTGTTGTCGGATTGGACACCGCGCCAGCCGCGGGACTCGTGCTATCGATGGGAACCAGCGCGCGCCAGATGGTGAAGATCATCTGTTCGCGTGACACCGAGTTGAAGCTCGTGTCTGGCTTATCGCCGAACAGCATGTTCATCATCGAGTTATCCGAGGGGCGATATTGGTCTTGCGTGCAGTAATTACTGCCCTCGAACGTCGACTGTAGGCCCGTTGCTCCAACCTGGTTGTAGTTCAACCAGAGATCCCATTTGCCCGCAGTGGTCTTGGCGTCAGCTGTCGAGTTCACTTCTGGGGACTCCTTGGTGCAGTTGGTGCCCCCTTCAGTGTATTCATCTGCCAACCAATGGAAGCCGTGGCCTCCCTCGTGGAGTGCGGCGCCGGCCGCGTCGGCATGCGCGCCGGACCACAGCATCAGTTCCGAGCCCGTGTTCCACCAGCTGTTTCCGTTGAGTACGATCGCTCGCCAATCTACGGTGAAACTTGCCGGAAGATTTGCCTTGAATGCACTGTTGGCCGCCGTGTAGCTGCAATTCGCGAGGCGACTATTGTCGTCGCCGCAGCAACGCAGCGCACTATTGCCGCTGCAGATCGCCGCCGTGCTGACGAGCTTGATCGCGCAGATGTTCACGAAATTGCGATAGCGACTGTAGACTTCACCGATCGGGACGCTGAAGCGCTTCTTCATCGCCTTATTGATGTGCTGCTCGAACTTGCCGCCCGCGACGAGATCGGCTTCCAAATAGCCGTCGCCGAGGATCGCGTAATTGACGCGATTCTCTGGGGGACCATGCGCTTCCACGGCCCAACCAATCGGGCCGCAGTCGAGCGTGTAGGTGCCGCCCGTTGCAGGGACGGATGACGTTCCAGTGGCGCCTCCGATGCTTGACTTGCCTCCCATTGCGCGAGCGCCACCAGCTACACTGCCACCCCGGGAGACATTGCCCCCCGCGTTGCGCCCGCCCGTGAGAGCGCCGGCGCGCGACGAACTTCCGCCTGCGTCATGGCCGCCCGAGCCTACGGACGTCGAGGTTCCACGGGTCGTCGAGGCATTCGAAGCAGCCGCGCCGCCGCCCTCCGCAGTACGCGTGCCATTGCTAGAGGAGCCACCGACGCTACTCGTGTCCGAGTTCCCGTGGCCACCCACCGTCGCACTGCTCGAACCGATCGAAGATGATTCGACGGAACTTGATCGGGTTGCGCCGCTGCTCGTCGCCTTGCTGGTCGCGTCCTTACCGTCCGAGCCGCCACGGGACTTCCCGTCGCTGGGGGATGTACTCGCGTCGCGCCGCGTCGAGGTTGCGCCGCCCGAGCCATTGCCGTCGACTGCGCCGGATGAATCCGATTCGGAGCCTGACGTGTCCGCGCCGCTACAGGCAAAAAGAAAACAACCAAGCAGCACTGAAGTGCCGACGTGCCACAGACCCAGGGCGACGGGGACGGAGCGTGCAGGAGCTTTTTGCATGGTTACTCGACGTGATTTGCGCGGTGCCGGCCGCGATTCAGTGGGGTCCACGAGCGAATGGCAGAGGGGTAATGGTTCCGTGGAAGAGATTTCGCGCAGGGAGTCGAATCCAATTTAGCGAAGAGTTGCTCGAACGGCCTACAGCGCGGGCAAGGCCGCGCGATGCGAAGGTGAGTCGAATCCAATCTAACGAAGAGTTGCTCGAACGGGGTAGCGACGCCATCAATGAGTGCACTCGTCTCTTAGGTTTTCAGCTTTGCCAGCTTTGGCGGAATATTCTCGAGGTTTATCTCCGGCAATTAGTCAGCGCACCGCGACCCTTGGTGCCGCGTAGTGATGGCCTTAACCGCCTGATGCTAAGGCCGGGGGATCCCATTCGTCGTCCTCGCGTCTGAGCGTCCTCACGTCTGACGCCAGCCGCACCAACAACGGTCGTCGGTCACCTCAATCGGCGCGGGGTCTTGTGGTAAGCAATAAGCCGGTTTGGCCGGGTAGGCGCGGAGAACACCGGCCCTTTTCTGAACGACCCAATACCCAGGATAAATCGCGGCCGCCGATGTGGTGCTTGCGGTGAGTGGGTAGGTGAAGGTTGGTGATGCGCCGGTAGCATCCGTCACCGTTGCCCTT
>JBLNFG010000429.1:0-2718 GCA_050263495.1 Myxococcales bacterium
ACGAGATCGTCTTCGGCCATCTCGCCGCGATCGAAGATTGCTAGTGCCTTGCCGGAGAGATCGATCATGATCGCATGATCGAGGACGGCGGTAACTTTTCCGTAAACCTCTTCGCCTACCCGGAACGGCGCGCGATCAGAGGCGCGCGTTGCGGATGGACGATTGGGATTTGCGTCGGGGGTAGTTCCATCAGCTGCAACTGCGGGCTTCTTCTTCTTGCGTCGACGCTTCTTCTTCTTCGCTGCAGCAACGGTGGAGCCAGCAGCGTCGGTGTCCGCGGCGTCACCCTCGGATTCACTTTCTTCGTTACTGAGTTCTTCTTCCGAACCAGCTCCCTCTGACGCGTGCACTTCGTCGGGCTCCGACTGCTGTGCGGTGGATGTCTCGTCGGGAGTCACATCACCATCTTTCGGCAGCGCGTGGGCGTCATCGGCAGGGGTTGAGGTTTCAGGTGTAGGCTCGACCATGTGGGTGTCGGGCGTGGGGAGGGTTTCGTCAGGGACCATAGCGACCGGGGGTTCGGCTATATCGCGCCTCGGGCCAGCTGCCAATCGAGACGTGACAGATTCGACCGACTTCCTTCGTTATCGTGCGATTGGCAAGTGCCGATTCTGTCCGCCACTCCGGTCTATCGTTAGGTCGCCACTGTTTTCGGCATTCTGCGTGCTGATTACCTGGCCGAGTCGCTCGCCCAGCTCGAAAAATGCTCGAGCCGCCACACTTTCTGGTTGGCTCACTACTACTGGCATGCCCGAGTCGCTCGCAACCTGAACAGCCGGGACGAGCGGCAGCTGTCCTAGCAGTGGAGCCCCGGCCTGTTCCGCAATGCGCTCCCCACCGCCGCGCCCGAAAAGCTCGTGTCGCGCCGTGCACTCAGGGCAGATGAAATAGCTCTGGTTCTCGACGACCCCAAGGATCGGAATGCCGACCTTCTGATTCATCGCCACGGCCTTGTAAACGTCCTGGAGCGCCATCTCTTGGGGCGTAGTCACCACTACAGCACCGTTGCTTTGGACGCGCTGCGCAAGTGTCAGCGCGATATCGCCAGTTCCAGGTGGCATGTCCAACAGCAAGTAGTCGAGTGAGCCCCACGCAACGTCCTTCAGAAACTGCATGAGTGCGCCGTGGAGCATTGGGCCCCGCCACACGACGGCGCTCTTCTCGTCTTCGAGCAGAAACCCGATGCTCATCAGCTTCACGCCATGCTTCTCGATCGGGTGGATCTTCTGCCCGTCGCCCGTGGGTTGTGAGCGCACGCCGAATAACGTGGGAACGCTTGGCCCATAGATATCCGCGTCGAGCAGACCGACGCGCGCCCCCATCGCCGCAAGCGCACAAGCTAGATTCGCGCAGACGGTACTCTTGCCCACTCCGCCTTTGCCACTCATAACCAGCACGACGTTCTTGACGTGCGGCACAGGGTCGTCTTCCGCGACGGCACGACCAGAAACCTCAAGCACCTCCGCTATTGCGGCATTTTCGGCGCCCAACGCTGCCCCGCGCGCCGCAAGCGCAGCACGGAGTTCAGCAAGGTTGCGTCGCCGCGGGGTGCTATCCGTAATCTTGACCGAGGCCTGTTTCCCGACGAGGCTCACCTCGACCGAGCTTGGTTCGAGTTGGTCGGGATTGCCACTGAGTGCAATTCCCTGTTCGTTCAGTAGCTGTTCCACCAGACCGCGGATGGCATCGGCAGTTTGAGTCATATCCGGGTTAGCTAGGGCCGGCTCACTCCGCTGTCAAACCGAAACCCCCACGCTAGAGGAGCCGCAGCAGCGCCGCAGCTACGATCCCTGCGCCGAAGCCGATGGCCAGCGCGAACACTCGATAAGCGCGCTCAGTTCTGTATCGTGGTTGGCGCGCACCAGCTCGTATTCCCGGTAGCGTGGTGGCGTGTGGCTCGACCCCGGCACCCGCGGCAGCTTCTACGGGATCGGTCGCAGCATGAGCAAAACGATCGACAACGCGCAGCGCCCCATCCACCTGCGCGATCTGCATGCGTGGCGTAGCCGGGGGCTTAGGGATTTCTGGCTGAGCCAGAAAGTCCGAATCGAGCCGGTGATACACGGGACCGCGGCTCCACGAGCCAGCCAACGGGATCCTTCCGAGTGATTCCGTGACCGTTGGGCGCAGCTTGCCGAACGACTCGCTGCTATTGTTTGGTTTGCGCGGAGTGGCTAACGGTTCCATGCGCTGCGCGTGCCTTAGAAGAACGGCTCCGGTGGTCGGGACTTTATCCAGTTCCGGCAAGTCACCGAAATCTCGCCCCGATGACTCAACCCCACCCTCAGCGACGAGGGCCGAAAGAGGCTCCTGAAGTGAATCGGACTCCCACCGTATCCCTGCTCGGTGCGTCTATCGCGAATCCACCTCCGACGCGCTGAACTGAACCAGCGTCAGCATGCGGTACCAGCGCGTCGTCAATGCGCTCGAAATGCAAACGGCGCGTCAGCCAGTGATGCCAACGCGCCGTCGTCGTGAGCGCGCGGTCGCCGTGAGCGAGCCAAGAATGCAAACGGCGCGTCAGCCAGTGAAGCCAACGCGCCGTCGTCGTGAGCGCGCGGTCGCCGTGAGCGAGCCGAGAACGCAAACGGCGCGTCAGCCAGTGAAGCCAACGCGCCGTCGTCGTGAGCGCGCCGGGTTGATCGGCGCGATTCAACTGTTCGTCATTTGAAAGCCGCGACGAACCCTGCAGCTGCGGTCACGCTGCCCTGGAGTTTC
>JBLNFG010000430.1:0-6951 GCA_050263495.1 Myxococcales bacterium
AAAGATTCGGGGTACTAGTAGCGCAATTCATCGAACCCCCAACGCCTGCGCACGAGCGCAATCGTCGGTCATCAGTGCTCAACTCGTGGCGCGCTTGGCGAATACCAGGCGCGCCACGTCCTTTTTAGAACAGAGAATACCAGGCGCGCCACGTCTCTTTTTTGAGACAGTGAATTACTCGGGCGCAATCGCAACCGTTACCTCGACGTGCTCGAAACCGAGTGAGTGCAGCAGTGCCGTCACGGTACGTTGCGCGTTCTTGGCTGCGACGGGTAGTATCGCAGCCTGACGCGCTGCGTCGAGTAGCGCACGTTCCGCCTCAGCTCGGGCGCGAGCCTCCAGATCTTCCTTGCGTTGCGCCATCAGCCCAGTCCGCCGCGTATGCACGTACGTGTGCTCGTTATCCAGGGCAACCGAGAAGATCTCGGGCGTCGGCAGATGCACGCGCACGCTGCGCGTCCCATGGTCTACCTGCATTGCGCTCAGATCCATCTTCTCCAAATCAACGCCGGCAGTCACATTCGCCACCGCAACCAGCAGCAGGGCGTCTTCGCTCTCGATCAGCCCAAACAGCCGTGACTGCCTGTCGCTTAGGTCGATAATGCGCTCCATGTGATAGGACACACTCTCCAGACGCGCGAGCGCCCGCACCGCCATCAGAACGTTGGGCAAGGGTCTCACGACGGAACTCGAGGACGAGCTAACACGTGGAGAAAGCAGCCAGCCAACCCCGAACGCGCACAGAATCACCGACACGATGGCAGCCCATTTAGGCCAAGTGCTGATTCGAGCATGCGTCATGTGCTGCCATCTTCCCTGATGAAAGCGCTAAAGTCGGTGACGCCCGGATCCTGTCCCAACTGAAACAGGAGCGTCGTAACCTGACCCCGATGGTGAGTCTGGTGGTTGAAGAAATGCGTCACGGCTTGCCAGAGCGTGCACTTCAGTCGCTTGCCCGTGGTGTTGAAGTACGTGAGCCCCGAACGGAGCTGCTCCTCGGTCAGGTGACGCGACCAGAATTCGATCTGCCGATCCAAGAGTTCCCGATTGTGTCGCAAGTCCGCAAACACCGGATACACGATCTGGGACAATCCCTCGAAAGCGATCGGCGTCCCAAATTGATCCCGCGAGACGAACGAACCTTCGTCGCCGGTGAAGCGTGACATCCAGATGCGATCTGCCAGCAAGATGTGGTTCAGGGTGCCCTCGATCGAGCCAAAAAACGCGCCCAAGTTCCGCTTGCGCTCGGTATCGTTCAGCTGCGCCGCAAGCGCGTAGAGCCGAACGTTCATCCACGTATTGTACCGAGAGAGGACACGAAACTGCTCCGTCCACATGGCTCGTCCTCATGGCCACACTGGTCGGCGGTAATCTCAAAGCGAGGATGCCGTCAATTGCAAACTAATCACATCCTACTTCAAGGTTCGTCATTACCGGCGGCAGTGGCCGAATTCTGAATCACCCTACTTCTGTTTGACTCCGAGCAGCTCGAGTGACAGCCGCACGAAATCACTCTCGGTCACGATGCCGACCAGAGTCAAATCGTCGAGCACGATCGGAATACACGGCAACTTGTTCGCGAGCATTACCTGAGCCGTCGTCGTAATCGACGTGTCGAGTTTTGCGAAGACCACGTTCTTTCGCATCAATGCGCCGGCAGGCGTACTCTCTTCGACCTTGGTCTGGGGCGAACCTTCAGGCATCTTGCCGAGCTGGGCGTGCAGGAGATCTGTTCGAGTGATCAACCCGACGAGCTTATTCTGCGCGCCAACGACAGGAAGATGGCCGAACCGAAATTTCTGCATCAGCTCTTCGAGGTCGCCGATTGGCTCGTCCTCACGCACCGTGATGATCTTCCGCACCATCAAATCCGCGACGGTTCTGGGCGGCCAGATCGGGGCAGGCAATGTGGCGGTGACGCCCAGCGGAAGGCTGGCCACGTCTTTCGCCGACTTCGGACGCATGCTTCGGGGCAGCGGCGGCTGTCGCGACGCTTTCTTCGCGGCTTCCTGATCTTGCTCCGGTTCGGCCACAATATCGACCAGCTCGGCACTTACCCCTTCGAAGTACTCCTCGGACGACTGCGCGTTGGAGCTGCCAGGGTCGACCTGAACCGCCCCTTCCGACGCGTTCAAAGCGCCCGGGCTCGCTTCATTGTTGCGCTCCGCAGCGACGCCGCTTTCACCTGGCGCGAGAATGTCGGAGGATTGCTGCGCGTTCTCAGGTTTGTCCTGCGGCTGCGGGTCGTTGCTCATTCCCAAGCATTACCACAACTGTTACTTGGACAGAACCTCTTCGCCGAACGCCTACATCAGCCATACATTTGTTTCTAGTCGACGCATCGTGCAATGGAGTCCGGTTCCACCGCTCAACGTGTGCGGACCGCACCAGCCAATGTACCTGCCCGGTATCCTTCATGTTTGCAGGTGGCCGATCCCGCCTAGCCTCGATCTGTTCCCCGCCAATGAACCGTCATTGAGGACTGGTTGCGCGACGACAGTGGGGGATCTTCACTTCTGCTCACCCTGGATTCTGACCCCGGGGCCACCACGTCCACCGATCGCCGAGATCGACGAGTGAGCCATAGCCTGCCCGCGCTGGACTCATGTTCCGTACTCGAATTGTTGGTTTGAGCGGCGCGCAAACGGTCTCTCACGGTCACTCGGTTGCGATCAGCACGTCGCAACAAGCTCCAAGCGCGCCGAACCCGGCACTGCCCATGAACGTCCGTTGGTCACGGCTCGCGCACAAAAGTGATGCGGCCGACTGCACGTCTCATCCGTCTCGACGCGCGAGCAAGCAACGGAATCCATCCGTCTCGACGCGCGAGCAAGCAACGGAATCCATCCGTCTCGACGCGCAGGCAAAGCAAGACGAGGCCATGTTGCAGCAGCGGATTTGGCTGCGCAGCAGACTGAAAACCGGGACAACCCCGTAGTCTGAGCAGTCTCAGTTGATTGCGATGTGGCGTAAGCCGCACGGCGCGACGGCGCATCGAGCTCATCGTAATCGCTCTGTATTGCCGGATAGTTTCCGGTGCCACTGATTCAAGGTCGTCCGTTTGTCACTCAATGGACACATACAGAATCAGAATCTTTCCCAGTGGGCGTAGTGGTGAGCCTGTGCTAAGCAACTCGAGTCGTTGACGTGCGCTGCCAGTGAGTTCGATCACTGCCAGCATGTGCAACAGAATCACCGAGCGTCCCTGGAGTCGATCATGCAGGAGCTCCCCCAACCCTTCGTGACTCGCACCCGTCCTTTTGAGCCAATTTTAGGAGGCTGTTTGTGATGAGTTGCGCCTCACAACACTGTTGGAATTGGGTCACACCAGTAGAGACAAGCGAGTCCAGGCTCAGGTCCGTCCCGGAACGTTACGGCGCTGTGCTACCTGGTCGGTCTCAACCAATCGCTGGACGGCGTATCCTCATCATCGAAGATTGTGAGGACACGGCGAACAGCCTACGCGAGGTTCTGGAACTTGAGGGGTATCGCGTCGAGGAGGCGCTCAATGGGCCCGACGGGCTAACAAAGGCGCGATGCTTCCAACCGGAGGTTGTGCTTTGTGACCTGGGTCTTCCGGGAATGGATGGGTATGCTGTTGCCCGCGCGTTTCGAACGGATCGAGTGCTCATCGGTTGCGTGTTGATCGCACTCTCCGGATATGCACAACCTGATGACGTTCGCAGAGCGATTGCTGCCGGTTTTCGATGTCATATGGCGAAGCCGGCGAACATTGACGTCCTCTACCGAATGCTTGCGGGCATCCCCCTACGGCCCAGGTAAGGCAGCGGGCGGAGAGAGGGCGTGAGCGTCGCGACGGCCTGCCACGGCGTATGCGCGACGCGCGTGTCTGCGCGCCCGCTCGGGCTCTAATCGTACTTGACGGACTCGTCGCCTTTTCGGATTGTTGAGAGCAGCTGTTCGATTCGCTCCAGGCTCGGGGGCTTGGCCAAATGCTCATCAAAGCCAGCCTCACTAGAGCGCTTGAGATCGTCGGGCAAGGCATACCCCGTCAAAGCGACCAAGAATGTAGATCGCAATGATGGATCCCGCCTCAGCGTCCTCGCAATCTCGTGCCCGTCAATATCCGGCAGGCCAATGTCGCAGAGTAACACGTCGGGTCTCCAACTCCGCGCCCGCGCAATTCCGTCAGCGCCCTTGTACGCGACCTCTACTTGGTGTCCACCGAAGGCCAGCGCTTCACGCAGACTATCGGCGGCATCCGCATTGTCCTCTACGACGAGCACGCGCTTAGGCCAGCTCTTGGGCTTTGCGGCGGAGGGCGCTGTAAGGACAGGCTCGTGGCAAACAGGCAACTCCACGACGAATTCGGACCCCATCCCAAGGCCGGGGCTCGTTGCTTGAACGACTCCCCCATGCAGCTCCACGATTCCTTTCGCACAAGCTAGTCCAAGGCCGAGACCGCAGTTCGTGCGGGCCAGACTCGATTCCGCTTGCATGAACGGCTCGAATAAACGAGCCAACGTCTCCGCATCCATGCCATAGCCGGTGTCAGACACGCGGACTCGAGACCGTTCTCCCACGACCTCGAGGGCCAGGTGTACACGACCACCAGAGGGGGTGAATTTCGCGGCGTTTTGGAGCAAATTTCCCAATACTTGCGTCAGACGCGCCGCGTCGCCTCGGACGGCTACCGAGGCTTGAGCATCCACCGTGAGATCTAGGCCACGCTCTTCGAAGTCCGAAGCGTGGTCCTCCGCAACTCTGCGCAGCAGCACGCCCAAGTCGAGCGTCGTAAGCTGAAGCTGGACTTTTCCGCGGGAGATCCGGGTTACGTCCAACAAATCTTCCACCAAGCGCGCAAGTTGCCCAACCTGGCGCTCTAGGATTGCCAGCGCACGCCTAGCCTGCTCCGAACCAGGCACGGCGCGCTCGAGTACGTACAAGCCGTTCTTGATTGGCGCAAGCGGGTTGCGTAATTCGTGTGACAGGATAGCAAGGAACTCATTCTTGTGCCGATCAGCATTACGTAGCGCCTCTTCTGCCCGCTTTCGTTCAGTCACGTCCATCAGGAGCGTTGCGAATTGCCGGTCGCCAACACGAAACGCGATCACCTGATGGCAACGCCCCTGAAGCTCGTCACGAGCTTCGATCCGCACAGGCTCTCCGCTCGAAACAACGCTTGCATAGCGTTCAAGGGGTGCCGGTTCCAGAGCGGCAGCGAATACCCGGTTCGCTGTGGATCCGATCAGTTCCTTAGCGGAAATGCCCAGTGTGCGTTCAAATGCTTCGTTTACGGCCAAGAAGCGATAATCGACAGCTTGGCCATTGGCATCGAACATCAGTTCTTGAAGGGCGAAGCCCTCGCTGAGATGAGTGAATAGGCTGTGGTAGCGCTCTTCACTCGCCGTAAGTCGCTCGACGGTGCAACGAAGCTCATCACCCTGCGATTGCAGCTCTTCACTCTGAGCCTGCAGCTCTTCGCGTTGAGATTGGAGCTCCTCGTTCTGGCTCTGCAATTCCTCCTGCTGGGCCTGAATTTCCTCGTACTGTGCTTGAGTCTCTTCGAATTGGACCTGGAGGGCGTCGCTCTTCTCTTTTAGATCCAGCGCCAACAGAGAGATCTTCTGATGAGCTAACGCGTTCTGCACACTGATTGCGAACTGGGTTGCGGAGCTTTCCAGGAATTCGGGCACGCCGAGAGGGAAAGGATGCACGCTTGCCACCACCAACACGCCCGCAACTGACTGCTCCTGCAGCAGCATCGGGACGGCGACGATGGATTTGGGGGGAACGCGGTCAACGCCTAGATCGATTTTGAACGGAGTGTCTTCAGGAATGTCGCGAACAAGGATCGAACGCTTGCTCTGCGCGGCACGCCCCGCGATTCCCTCACCCTCCGCCAAGACCTCTTCGGCCCGCGCCAACCCCGTCGCTACGCGACGCCTCATGCGCCCATCGGGATCGCTCAAATAGAGAACTCCCGCTTGAGCACCAACGTGGTCGACAACGAGCTCTAGCCCTGTCGAACAGAGTCTCTCGACATCCAAACTTGCAGCCAAGCCCGAACACAATCGCGCGTTCGCCCGAAGGCTTTCTTCGCGCCGCTTCATTTCGAGGCTCATTTGACCGAATGACAGGGACAGCGCGGCGAGCTCATTGCGGCGGAGCTCATTGGTCGGAGCACCATCCACCAATGCGAGAGCCGGTCCGTAATCACCCGCTGCAAGCCGGCGCGCAATGGCGACCAGTTGCCGAGTAGGATCCCTGACCGCCTTAGCAGTCAACCAAGCCGTCGCGCCCACTAGGAGCAGAACCAGCAGTCCTAGACCGCGCGCCGCCTCATCCTTCCGCTCCATAGCGTCGCCGATGCTGAGTCTCGACTCACGGAGCAGATTCTGCTGCTCTAGATTATATCTGCGAATGCTCGTCAGAAGCTCCTCTCGGACACTGGACACGCTGGGCTCGATCTCATTCAGATTCACGTGCTGGTGAGGGAAGATGATTGAACGCAGCGCGGACTCGTAACGTTCGGCGAGCGGCACCAGACGTGAGGCCTCGGCCAATGCGGCAGCATGCCCGGGCAGCGTGCGCAATAGCTGCAATTGCTCGTGAACGGCGCTCATTGAACGCTCGAAGGCTTCGAGCCGTTCGGGCCTTGGCATCAACGCGTAATTGCGTGCCTCAAGACCCGCGTACAAGACTGCCACCTCCAACCGATGTGCAGCATCGGCCCGTGGCGCAAGGACGTGGGTAAGGTGGTGACGAGCGGTCGAGATCTGTACGTTCCACGCATGGGACAGCAGCGCAAAGATCACGAGCAACGCTGAAGCAACACCGAACCCGAGCGCCAGCCGTTCGCCGATTGTGAGTTCTAGCCTCTTCTTCATGGTAGCGCCTTGTTCAGTCATCTTTAGATCGGAAGAGTTGCGATTGCGCCGGGTATTGGGGAAGGAGTACCTTTACTGGGTTTTCGGGGTTGACGGGTCT
>JBLNFG010000431.1:0-2684 GCA_050263495.1 Myxococcales bacterium
TACTTGGCGCCGTTCGAGGTAGCGCTCGCAAACGGGCAACCCGCGTCCGTGATGGGTTCGTACGCTCAAATCCAGCTATCGCCGATTGATGCAACCCCCTCCTAGGCTTGCCACAGCAAGCAACTGCTAAACGTCATTCTTCGGCAACAGATGGGATACTCGGGCCTCGTGCTTTCTGACTACACAGCGGCGCACGTTGCGGATCTTCAAAACGGACTCGATCAAGAGTTCGCAACGGATCTTTTTAACGCTACCTGGCTTGATTCCGTCAAGAACGACGCAGCGGTGCTCGCGGCGATGGACTCCGCCGTCGCTCGCAATCTGTATCAGCTCGAGCGGTTTGGCTATCTCAACTGCGCTAGTGCAGATCCAACCGCCGTCGTCCCCACTTGTGTACCGGGCCCCGCGCGTCCTCACATGGACACTCTGGTTGCAGATCATCAGCTCAAGGTTCAGCAGCTGGCTGAAAAATCGGCGGTGTTGCTCAAGAACGTGGGCGGCGTTCTCCCCCTGCAAGCGGCGGATCTGGCCCGAGGCATTGTGGTGGTCGGACCCGCTGCCCAATATCCGTTGGTTGGGCCCGGTGGCGAACGCACCAAAGGCTTTTCCTCACGGAACCGCAAGGGCCTTGCCGTCACCCTGAAGGAACTGGCCGCAAGCGCAAACATCACCTACATACCGACCATTGACTGGGTCGGTGAGTTTCCGCCGAATGGGGCGCTGACAAGCCCCGACGGCACTCAGAGTTGTCTGGTTCGGGATGACTTTGACGGCGTAACCACGACTCCCGCGGTGAGCTGCGACGCAACCATCGATTACTCAACCAACGCGAAGCCCATCGCCATGGGTCACCGCTATACGTGGACAGGTAAGCTCGTCGCACCGTCAACTGGGACGTACTTCCTGTGGGTTCGCTTGGCTGGCGCGCTTCCGATGTTCGGATCCGCGGCGACCCTCACCGTAGATGGGGCTCTCCAAGCACTCACGCCCGTACCGGCCAACGCCAACGAATTCGAGGACGGTTTGCTTTCGAACGGCCTCGCGCTCTCGCTTGCGGCGGGTACTCACGACATCGTTCTGGCGGTTGCCAATACGGGCATGCCTGGCCCTCCCGTTACGCCGATCGCAATCCCCCCAATGGGGCCCATCTACGCGCAGTTTCGGTGGGCGCCGTACGATGCATCTCTGCGGGCAGCCCTCGATGCGGCAAAGAACGCCAGCGCCGTCATCGTCGTGGCAAATGACGCGACGGGCAACTCTACGGGTATGGCGGCCACTTCGAGTACCATCTTGGCTCCGCTCGACGCGAAGCAGGATGAACTCATCAGCGCCATTGCCAGCGTGAACGCGAAGACCATTGTGGTGCTTCAGAATGGGCAACCCGTCGCAATGCCGTGGGCATCCTCGGTTCCCGCGATTCTCGAGACGTGGTACCCCGGACAGGAAGGCGGCTATGCAACGGCCAATCTGTTGCTCGGCAACGTGAACCCGGGTGGACACCTACCAGTGACGTTCCCTGCCCGCGCGGAGGACACCCCGTTTGCAGGAAAGTTCGAAGAGTGCGTTCTTGGCGTGCCTGATGCGGCCGTCTGCGGAGCCGTAGCTGATTGCGGCAGAGTTACATGGTCGGAGGGGCTCTTGATGGGTTATCGCTGGTACGACCAATCCGGCACAGCCCCGCTCTTTGCATTTGGCGAAGGCCTTTCGTACACGACGTTCGCGTACTCGGCACTCAGTGCAACCGCAACTGACGCCGGAATCGACGTCAGCTTCACGGTGAAGAACACGGGGACGCGCATTGGAGACGCCATCCCACAGGTTTACCTGGATTCGCGTCGCGACGTTCCGACGGGCGTGCAAGTCGCGAAGAAGTCCCTGGTCGGATTCGAAAGGGTCCCACTCAAACCCGAAGAAACGAAATCCGTCCACATTCACATCTCCGAGCGACAGCTGTCCTATTGGATGAGCGGTACGCAATCCTGGGTACCCATGAAAGGCAAGCGCACGGTTCACCTGAGCACTTCGTCGCGACCAAGCGACATCGTTGATTCTGCGGACGTGATTGTGCCGTAACGCCGACCCGCTCGCAGGCGGATTCAGGGGCACCCGCGACAGTGGAAAAACGGGACGCTCGGTGCACCAATACTTCGAGATCGAAAAGGCCATGATATGACCACACGCGATGCAATCTTCCCTGCGAACCGACATGCATTGCATGAAGTCCATCGCTATTCCGCGGCCATTCGCTCCGGCGACCTACTCTTCGTGTCGGGTCAAGTAGGCAGCCGTGAGGACGGATCGCCAGAGCCAGTGTTCGCGGACCAGGTGCGACGTGCGTTCGCCAACCTGCGCGCCGTGCTCGAAGCTGCGCGGTGCAGCTTCGACGACGTGGTTGACGTCACCACGTTCCACACCAACCCCGAGGCGCAGGTCGAAACGGTGTTGGCGATTCGAGCCGAGGAGATCGGTGCGCCTCCCTACCCAAACTGGACGGCAGTCGGCGTTACCTGGCTTGCTGGTTTTGACTTCGAGATTAAGGTCATCGCTCGCATCCCCTCGATGTCCGCTGCCGGAGGAGAACCCGACGGACAACGCCCGAGCGCTCCGTGACGCATCAAGAACCAAGTGCGTTGTCCGCGGCTGCAAGATCCATCAATTGAGCGCAATACAGACCGACACACTCG